>DQSS01000010.1 GCA_015663165.1 Arcobacter sp.
CCTTATTGGTGGTGTAAATTTTTAATGAATGTGCCTTGAGTGCAATGATAGATAATATTTTTAATTTTTTATTGCATAATTTGGGTTTAAATATAACCCCTATTTTACGGAGTATGGAAAGTTGTATGATAAAAGAATATCATGATAAGAGGTTTGGATTCTAGTTTCAATATCATTTAGATGTACTTATAATATTTAAAGAATATATTTTTTATAAAAAGGAAGTTATTAGTGAAAAATTTTTACATACTTGTTATTACCCTCTTTGTTACAGGATGTGGTAATAACAGTACAGACAATACCATTGTTTTAGGTCTTAGTACTAGCCCTATGATGGAGATGAAGTTAATAGTTACAGAACAAAAGGAGTAATGTGTGCCAATGAACAATACAAGCCCACACATAAACTTAAAATTGTTGATGTTTCTATTTTAATAAATAAAGATGAATATACTTATGATAAGTACGATAGTGATGCTACATTTACAATATCTGAAGATGAGAACCTTACTAAGCTTTTTGATGACAGACTAAATTGTGATTATTTGTTTGGAGAGTCTACCCATGTTATGAGTTATGATGAACCTACTTTGTTTTTAGGTGGGATTGTGGATGAGGAGTAGTAGTTATTTTTTCTAAAAAGATATAAGATCATTTCCTTTTTATAATTAAATATACTTCTTTGATAATATATTTAGGATACTATATAAATAGGAGATTAAAATATGAAAACAATTTTATTAGTAATACTACTACTAGCTTCGATAGAAGCATCTATTATATCTTTTGATACTAATGTTTCCAACAATAATAAAGATGGAAACTATATCACTATCAATGGAAACAATATAGAATTAAATAACACCTCGATAAGGAGTAGTGTTAAAATAAAAAATGGTATAGCCATTGGTACAGTAGGTGTTTATATAGGAAGATAAATCATTTTATATTATTGATTACTTTTTCGATACCATCTATATTTCTAGTACAGGGGTTGTCTTCTATAAAACTTTGCATATCAATTGAACCTTCTTTAGTAATGTCAAATTCAAGGTTTTTACATTTAGTGCTACTATGAGTGGAAATAAATGTTAATTTTGAAATATCATTAAAAAGTTTATCGGGGAAATAAATATAGAGCTTACCTTGATACTCACTTGGATAATTTAAACATTGGGTAGTACAGGGCTTACTGTAAATATAATTGGTATTTTTATTTGGCAAGAATAGCCCCTCCAGTTCTTGAGTATCTTGATTTACAATATACTTTAACCCATCATCATAAATTAGAGTTGCATCTTTAAAGATAATGTCTTCAGGAATCTTTATTTTTGTCTCATCATTATTTAGTAATACTATGACTAGTAGAATAAATAGTAAATCTATAAGTATTGTTAATGGGGGAAAGGATTTTCTTTTATCCATTTTTATTTGATATCGAAGAGTATATGTATATGTCTAAATATGAGTTTATTATATAAAAGATTATACCAATAATAGTTGTCATGGTAGCATCAAAAAAATTCTGAATTAAAGCTTCACTTAGACTAATCCCTGAGTTAGTATTTAATAAAATAGCAATTGAGTAAAAAGTTCCAAGGATTCCTAGCATAGGAGCTGTATTGGTAGACCAAGTTGATTGATCAATATAAATTTTAGGTAGGTTTTTTTCTTTTATTGATAGAAAGAATAGGTTGATTTGTTGCAGAAGGCAGAATACCAATAAAATATAAATAATATTAATGATAATATCACTATCCTTTATTTTCTGAAATAAAGGATAGGATTCCTCTTGAACTATAATCGTGGTATTGGGAGTTGATTTTTTTTCTCCATACTTCATACGACTGATAAAATCATGGTGTTTTTTATAATTTAAAATATCATCTGTTTCTAGTTCTGGTTCTGGTTTAGTATTTACAATTTTATTCTCTGTTTGATTAATTATATTCTTAGAGTAAGAGATATAGCATATTCCTTCAAATATAACTAAAAAGATAAATATACTAATAAGTAGTGAGTATATAAGCCTAGCGTTTAGCTGCATCTTCAAGGATTCTCTCAGCTCGTTTTTTAAAATCGTCTAATTTTTTCTTTAAGTACATATAATCACTATAGTCTTTTCGTTCTAAACGTCTTTGTTGTATACATTGTCTATCTATTTCTTTAATTCTTCTCATTTCAGAAGTACTATAGGTTGATTGATAGACTGAATATGCTGAAGAGGTATCAGTTGCTTCAGATATAGCTTTATTTACAAAAGAACATGCTCTTTCTCTTTCTTGACCATCACTAGTAGTGACATATTTAGCTGTATTGAATCTTTGCTGACAGCCAGTGCTTAAAAGTATGATTATTGATGTAAGTAGTAGTTTTTTTATCATTTTTTTTGTTCCTTTTCTATACAAGCATTTAAATCATATGTAGCACTACCTAATAAGCGAATATTTTTATATTCAGCTTGTTTTTCTTGTAGGTAGTTATTGTATTCATCGCTACAGTTCGGAGGCAAATTATCTAAAGTTAATTGAACTTTTCCAGATACAGTAGGAGGTGGTTTTTTAGATAAAGAAATTTTTACACCTAATTTTTGAGTATAGGTATGTTTTATTCGTTTTTTGTATGCCTTTAAAGACTGGTATCTATTTTCTTGAATTTTTGGATTATATAGTCGCATAATCTCAGTTCTTAATTTTTCACAAAAGTCACCACACATATAGTTCTTTACTTCTATTTTGTATGGATTTTCATGCTTTGAATCTATACTTTTCATGACTTCTAAGTAGGGGTAAAAGTAAGTATCAATATCATGTGCAAATTTCCTCATAAGTCTATGACGACATGTTGTTGTATTTTCATCTTTGTAGCAAGACATATTTCCAGCTTGTAGGTAATTGTAATCATGTGCAAGTGAAGAACAACTCGCATTATTATAATTTGGAGTTGCACATCCAGTAGTTATTAACGAAACAATAATCATTAGTAAATTTTTCATAATGAATTCACTTTACTAGCAAACTTTTTATCTTGTAATAAGTTATAGATATCTTTACGTATACTATTTGCTCTAGTAACTTGAATGTCTTTTGCACGTTCGAGTTGATCTACTAGTTTTTTTAGTTCATTGAATTCTGTTTTAAGTTTACTCATTGCTTTGTATCTTATTTCTCTCATATTATTACATGCGATAAGCTCAGTTTCATACAATATTGTACTAATATCTTTTTTACCATATTTTTTTTTACTATATTGATATTTTTCTTGCCATATTGAACAATTAGCACCCTGCTCCAAGATATTATTGAATCTTGTACGAAATTGTGCAGGAAGTTGTTCATAGTCTTTTAGAATGCCTTCTATTTCTTTGAGGTTTTTTTCTATATATTGAAGTTTGTTCTCAGATGCAACAATTTGTTGGTTAATAGATACAATAGAACCTTTACCATTATCAGCAACTAAAGGAAATGTGAATGCGAATACAATAAGAATCAAAATATTTTTCATATTATTTATCCTTACACTTTAGGTCTTTAGATTTTTGTAAATTATTTTTTGTAGATAAAAATATTTGATAATTCTTATCTTTCTTATTTATTTTTCTAAGCTCTAGAGTGATTCTATCTACAGCCTGTTGTTGTTCTAAACAGTCTTGACTGTCAAAATCTTTTTGAAGTTTTTTAATAACTTTTTTTAACTTTGTAAATCTTTTTGAGAGTGATACATTAAGGTCTTGAATCCTTTGATATGTATTATCAAGTTTTGTTAGACTTTTAGTGTCAATTTCTTTAGATACAGAAGAAGTACTAGAACCTTCATCGGTAGCATTAATTAGTATAGTGTAAAGAATAACACCAAAGATAATCTTTTTCATTTATTTCCTTTAAAACTTTAGACGGTCTTCTCTTTCTGATAAAGTGTCTTTATTATTAGAAGAAACAGAGGTCTCTTCCCAGCTACCTTGAGTACTTGAATTACAATTATGTTTTGTTAAAATAGCTTCCATAGCTTGGATTAGGGAAAACCTTAACATCTGCTCGACAGCTTCTTCTGTACTATCTTTCATAAAGGAGCGATTCTTTATCCCAATACCATTTCCATAAACACTAATACTATAGTTGTTAACTTGATTTATTATCTCAAGGTCTGTTTTTGCTTTTATTGGTAAAAAAAGCATACCGTTATGTTCAATATTTGTTGTTAAAGTAAGTCTAGAAAGTTGATAGATATTTTCCCATTTAGATTGAGCTTCACTTTCTCCATGACCTGATCCAAATTGAAGATTAATACCAGGCTTAGAACCTGTTTTTACTTGGTTCTTTGCATAAGCAGTAATTTCACCTTCTATCTCATATAAAGAACGTTTTTTCTTTTTATCCATATTGTATCGTTCTGCTTTAGCTTTTGCCAATATAACTCTAGCTCCCATTTGAGATAAGATGTTTCGTGTTAAAACATCAAATTTATCAGGAATTTTACCTGTTGCTATAGCAGAACCTCTTACCATTGAATTATCACCAACATAAAAATAAATTGGAACATTACAGCTTTGCACTTTATCTCTAATATTCTCAAATTTAAAGGTATCATTTGTTATGGGAATATAGCTTTCCCGAAGTTCTAAAACATCTGGTATATTTGGTCGTTCAGAAATAGTATCAACTGATTGACAGTTTGTTAAAAAAAGTAAAAAAAGTAAATTTGACTTGTAGAATATTTTCATTATTAATCATCTTCCTTATTAAAGTCATTAGTATTTAAGTCTTCATCTTCACTAAAGTCATCATTGTCTTTAATTTCAGAATCTATAATGTTCACTTTATGCGTAATATCAGAACTAGTATCTTTATCTATATGTCGAGTAAGTAAGGAAATCTTATCTGATTGTATAGAACTATCTTCTATAGTGACATGCGACTCCAATGTTATTCCAGAAATCTTATCAATAGTTGAGCCAATATTTAGTTTGCCTTTTTCAAAAACATTTACGTTTTTAATTATTTTATAAATTATGTACTTTTTACACTTCTTTTTCTGAGCTTTATCAATAAATGTATTGAGTTGAGACAATGAAGCTTTCCATTCTTTTTTGTTATGAATATCTACATATTCATAACAAGTGTTTTTAGTGGAAATCTTGGAGTTTTTTTGAAGCTCTGCTCGTTGTTGTGTAACTAGGTCATCTAAACTAGCATATGAAAAACTAAAAAATAGAATAAAAGCTAATATGCTTTTCAATCTTAGTCCTCATCTTCTGGACCAACTACAACGCCACAGCCATCACCAATAAAGGCAGCATTCTCTAAAGAACACTCACCTATTATTTCAGAGTCAGGAGCAATAATAGAATCACCTTTTAAAACAACACCACAACCATCACCGATGAAAGCTCCGTTTGTTATTGAACAAGTACCAATTACTGTAGAACCTTGTAGTTCTATAGTCTTACCTTTAATTACAACACCACAACCATCACCAATAAAAGCTCCATTTTCAATTTCACAAGTTCCTTTTACTGTAGCACCACTTAAGTTAATACTGCTGTCTCCTAAAGAAGCATATAGAGAACTTCCAAAAATAAGACAACCCGTGAGAGTAATTAGAATATTTTTTTTCATGTTTTAGCCTTTAGAAGAATTTAATTTTAAATATTATAGTTTTTTATCTAAGTAAAGTCTTAATATTTTCTTTATATTTCTGTTCTTAGATAAAAATGTAGTTGAAAGGCATGAATGTATTATTTTTATAATATTAATAAACATGTTAATATTTATTAAAGGTATTTCCATAAATATCTGTAGTTACTTTAGCTGAGTTGGAAATCAATACGGCTCGAATTAAAGGTTTTCTTTCAATAGAAGAATAATGCAAGGGTGTTCTACCAAATGAATCTTTAGCATTTAGGTTTGCTCCTTCTTGGATTAGGTACTCAACAACTTCTTTTGAAGAATATAGTACAGCATAATGTAAAGGAGTAAGTTGATTTATATTTTTATAATGTATAGATGCACCACTGCTAATAAATAGTTTAATTATTTTCATATTATTGCTTTTTATAGCATAGAAAAATGGGGTGTTTGCATCTTTATCTTTATATATAAAATTGATATTGTTAAGTTTTTTTAGCATAGTTTCTAACTTAGATATGTTATTGTTTTTTATGTAGGTTAAGAGTTTTCTTTTTGTATGTTTTGTTGGATATAAGGTTTTATCTATATAGTCATCATTTATTCTATTGGAAACTTTGCTTGTGGTATTTATCCCTTTTTTATGAATTGTTTTTAATGTGTATTCAACCATTTCTGTATTTTCTGTTCTTTCTGAACAAGCCTGTAAAATTAGTGTAAAAAGAAGAATAATTATTTTATTCATGTATACTCCTGCCAAATAGTTAGATATATAAGTAATATTAGTTCTAATCATAACTTATATGTAATTATAATTTACATAAAGTTTTTAATTTTTAGGCATAATATAGGTTTATGTAAACGACCCTTTAGTTAACTTTTATTATGTATAATTAGCAAGGACTAGATAGTTATTATATGTTCAATCTAGATAAGAATATGGTTTACTTAGACATTTTCTATTTATTGAACAGTAGTAGGCTTATAAGTTAATCAAAAGGAATAGTAAGTGTATTTACAAAAAACAATATTAGTAATCTTACAACACCATAGCCAAAAACCTACCCAGTTTCCCTATGAATCAATGAAAAATTGGCGATTTGGCTAATAGCATTATGAATTAAAATATCATCG
>DQSS01000066.1 GCA_015663165.1 Arcobacter sp.
ACCAGACTCTCCACCAATGACATCATCAACGCTTATGATAACATTTTTACCGATGAGCGGCGCATTGACAAAGGGTACATTAAGCGGGTCATGCCTACGTGTCTGGTCAATGCCTTTTCTCTCCGTATCTACCAAGGCACAGGTAATACCCCACTCCACTTCTTTACCCAGTAGCTTTTCAGGATCTTTAAGTACAAAAGCAAGCCCGATCACTGTGGCTATGGAGGCAAGGGTAATGTAGCGTTTTTCAAAGTTTAAACGTATTTTTATTTCTCCCTCTTCATCTTTAAATACCACACCCTCAGACTGTATGGAACCAGCATCTGAACCTGCTTCAGGTTCAGTGAGTGCAAAACATGGGATGTCTCGTCCGTCTGCAAGTCTAGGTAAGTAGTGATCTTTTTGAGCATCAAGACCATAATGTAAAATGAGTTCAGCAGGTCCTAGTGAGTTAGGTACCATGACGCTAATGGCAAGCACTTGAGAATGTGAAGCGAGTTTTTCGATGACACAGGAATGCCCATAAGCAGAGAAACCAAGGCCTCCATACGCTTTGGGGATGATCATGCCTAAAAACTTCTTCTCCTTGAGGTACTGCCATACCTCTTTAGGCAGATCACGCGTTTCAAACACTTCCCAGTCAGAAGTCATGGCACAAACTTCGTTGACCTCATTATCTATAAATGCTTGTTCTTCTTCGCTAAGTGTCGGATAAGGATTAGAAAATATTTTCTGGAAGTCAGGCTTCCCAGAAAACAACTCTCCTTCTACCCACACATCTCCCGCCCTAAGCGCGGTCTTTTCTGTGTCAGATATTTTAGGAAGAAGTCCATTTTTTTCTATGAATTTAAAAAGATTACTTGTGATCACTTTGACGCGTGTAGGTTTATGTACAAATACCACTGCAAGAACGATAGAAATTACCCACCACAGTACCGAAGCCCCCGTACCAAGCAATAGTACACCTAAAGCCACAAACCACGCCCACAATGGAACAGCGAAATATGCCAAGGCTAAAGATATGAGAAGAATTGAGAGGAAAAGAGTCATTGTACGCCTCCTAAAGTTGTTTATATTTTATGATACAACTTTAGGTGTGGTGTTGGTGTGGAGTCATAGTTTATAAGTATTTTTCAATATCTTTCGCAGATAGTGCTTTGTCATAGTAATAGCCTTGAATAAAGTGACAACCATGTTCAACCAATACTTCTTTTTGTGCAATAGTTTCTACACCCTCAGCAATAACGGTCAAATTTAAACTTTTAGAAAGGGCAAGTATACCTTTTACAATAGCTAGATCTTCTTCATCACTAGGTATATTTTTTATAAAGGATTTATCTATTTTGATAATATCTAGAGGAAGACGTTTAAGATATGAAAGTGAAGAATACCCTGTACCAAAATCATCTATAGCAATTTTTATACCCAATGTATGAAAGAGGTTCAATAATACGATAGTTTTATCTGGGTTTTTCATCATTTGACTTTCTGTAATTTCTATTTCAAGCCACTCGTGTTTACAGCCAGTTTCCAATAATAAGCTTTGAAAATAGCTAATAAAATCATTATTTTGCAGTTGTAACATAGAGAAGTTAAGTGCTAATCTTCCAGGGTTCAACCCTCTTTTATACCATAGGGCTATTTGTTCCATTCCCTCTTTCATTATCCATTTACCCAAAGGAATGATGAGACCGGTCTCTTCTGCAAGTGGAATGAAAACATCCGGAGAAATAAATTGATTATTTTCATCCTTCCATCGTATTAAAGCTTCCATACCTATAAATTCAGCGGTCTGAGTATCTACCTTAAATTTAGGCTGATAATATAATAAAAAGTCCTTATTTTTAATAGCTTTATGTAAACTTGACTCTAGTTTCATACGAGCTAAAGATTTTTGCGTCATATCTTCTGTATAAAATTGATAGTTATTGCGTCCCATACCTTTTGCTTTGTACATTGCCATATCGGCATTGATTATAAGGTCATGCGCATTTTTTGCATCATGAGGATATATAGTAACACCTATACTTACAGTCACATACAAAGTATGGTTATGAATGATAAGAGGTACTTGTAAAGTTTTTATGATTTTTCCAAGAATCTCTGTCACTATCATGATTTCTGAAATATTATCAAGGAATATAACAAATTCATCGCCGCCAAAACGAGCGACAGTATCTATAATACGAATACTATCTTTAATTCTTTCACCTACTTCCTTTATAACAGAATCTCCAAATGTATGGCCAAAAGAATCATTTATATTTTTAAAGTTATCGATATCTACAAATAATACAGCGACTTTAGTGTTCTTGCCTTGTGCAAGGTAAAGAGAATGTTCAAGTCTGTCGATAAAAAGTAGACGATTAGGTAATTGCGTTAAGGCATCATGTGTCGCTTGATATTCTAAGGCATCACGATGAAATTTTAACTTATCTTCATTTTCTTTCTTCTGGGTAATATCATAATATGTACCTAATATACCCGTAACTTCCCCATTAAGGTTTTTAAGTGGAACCAAAGAAGTAGTAACCCATCTTTTGTTGCCTTTTTCATCAGTATAAAACTCTTCATGGTCTAACTTTGCAATACCTGAGTTCATCACTTTTTGGTCTTCATTACTATAATAATTTGCATCATCAGTTGACCAGGATAATTGATGATCACTTTTTCCTATAAGTGTGTCAACACTGTTACACTTTGCATCTTTTAAAAAAAGTTTATTGGCACCTAAATATATAGATGACCTATTTTTCCAAAATATTCTCAAAGGTACAGTATTAATAATAGTGTTAATTAAATTTGTATTGATCTGCAGTTCATTTTCAAGTTTCTGAACCAACCCATGTTTTTCACAAGATTTTATAGCATGCAATAGTTTTAAATTCATATGCTTTATGAGGTCCAGAATATTGGCTTCAAGAGGATCATTACACTTAGTTAATACCAAATAGCCAAACTCATCCAATTCAAAAAAATAATAATATATATCACCTATTTTTTCGATAATAAGAACAGAAGATTTCTCTTTAAACTGTTCTTTTACTTTATTTAATATATGTTCATATTCTCTAGTCTCAACTATATTCTCTGTTACATATAATAACTCATAATTATCTGCATTCTTTTTATATAATACAGAAGAAAAACAATTTAATTTATTGACTATATTTGGTATACATTCATTAAGCATCTCATCTAATTTAAATGTATTCCCCATGGACATATATATATCATGGAATAGTAAATAATTCATAAGTTACTGCTAACCTTTCCGGTATTTTTTATCATTTGAAAAAATTATTATTAGAAATATAATTATATCTATTTAAGCATTAATACACCGACTAAATATATCTAATATTTACGTTATAAATTGATGATTCATTCAAATGTATTTCATCTAAATTTCATTAGAATAGGATATCATTATAAAAATTATAAT
>DQSS01000293.1 GCA_015663165.1 Arcobacter sp.
AGAGTCTCAGACCTAGAACGCGAAGCCACCAAATGTGAATGGGACTTCAGAGACCGTAAATTCGCAAGATGGGCAAAAGAACACTTAAACGAAGTCTTCGAAGCAGAAATCATAGAAGCAGGAGAAGCAGCCAAGGCTGTACTCTTGGGTGAAGTCAAAGGTGTAACTGTCAATCTTCACGGAGATAATGTCATGCTTTTTGATAAGATACGAGTGAAGATATCTGAAGTGAATATAGCTCAGGCTGTGATTATGACTGAGTTGGTTGATAAATTGAGTAAAGAAGAGATGGAGTTGTAAAACTAAATTTGGTGAAAAACATGTCAATTTGCCATTTTTTCGTACTTAAATCAATTTGCAGTGTATAATATGCTAAAATTTACAATTAGAAAAGGATTGTTATGAAAGTTGGCGGATTATTTGCAGGTATTGGTGGTATTGAATTAGGATTTAAGAACGCTGGTTTTGATATTGAATGGGCTAATGAAATAGACAAAAATGCCTGTATTACCTATAGGCACAACCATAAGCATACCTTGTATGAAAAAGACTTAAATAATTTAGCTCCAAAGGAAGTGGCTCCCATTGATGTTCTCACTGGGGGTTTTCCTTGTCAGGCTTTTTCAATCGCAGGTTATCAAAAAGGATTTCGTGATGATAGAGGTAATGTTTTTTTCAGAATTTTAGACTTTATTGATGAACTTAATCCAAAGGTTGTTTTTCTTGAAAATGTTAAAAATCTTATTGGGCACGATAAGGGTAAGACATTCGAACGTATTATACACGAACTAGAAACAATAAGAGGCTATACAGTCAAACATAAAATTTTAAACTCTTCTGAGTATGGAAATGTACCTCAGAATAGAGAGAGAATCTATATTGTGGCATTCCAAGATGAATATATTGCATCTAAATTTACTTTTCCAAAACCAAAAAAGTTAACCAAAAGAATTACTGATATTATTGACTCAACTGCTGATGAAAAATATTATTATACAAATAGTCGATACTATGAACAACTAAAAGACGAGATGAAAAATAAAGATACAGTTTATCAATGGCGAAGAGTATATGTAAGAGAAAACAAAAGTAAACTATGCCCTACACTTACAGCCAATATGGGGACAGGTGGACATAACGTACCCCTAATTATTGACAGTAAAGATATACGTAAGCTAACACCTCGAGAATGTGCTAGATTTCAAGGTTATCCTGAGAGTTTTAAATTTCCAGAACAATTAGCAAATTCTTCATTGTATAAACAGATAGGAAATTCTGTTAGTTTACCTGTAATTAAAGCTATCGCTGATGAAATAAAAAAGGTACTAGGTTAAATTAGAATGTCATTCTACAATATACAGACAAGAACACAGCAAAACCTATATAAAGAGTATTTGCAAATCATAGGTAGTTTATCCAACTTATTTTCTAATTCTGATACACCATATCTATATTACCGCATTGCTGAAAAAATGTTTTGTAAAGCATTTAATGCATCAGATTTATCAAGAGGAGATGTTTCCTATGATGCAAAAAAAGATAATTTAGGAATAGGATTAAAAACTTATTTAAGAAGCAATAATAAAAGTATCCAAAAAATTGCTGAATTCAATAAAGACAAAATTTTATATGATAATCTATCTTTATCTAAAAAAATACATAAAATTGCTGAATTAAGAAATCATCGTTTATCATTTACAAATAATTTATACGATATTAAAAAATCTATATATCATTGTATTGTACGTGATAAAGGTAGGTTTTTTATACATGAAGAAGATACAAATAAAATTGACCTAGAGTCAATACAGAACATTAAACAGAAGAAGTCATCTATAACTTTTGATGATGGATTACATGAATATTCATTTTCTCTATCAAAAAGTACTTTAATGAAAAGATTTAATACTTTTGATTTTTTAGATAGTTTTGATGTAAATATTATTGAAGACCCTCTTGAAAGTCTTTATGCACTTATTAATTCAAATCAACAAATTATGACCAATTCACATATTAAAGATACAGTATATTTACCACTTTATGGTGGTGGTTATAAAGTATATAATAATAGTGGACTAAATCAATGGAATGCCAATGGTAGATCTCGTAATGAGGATGAGGTTTATATTCCAATACCCAAGAAATTTCATTCATTAAAACCAAATTTCTTTCCTTCAAAAGATATTATTTTCACTTTAAATCTTCCTAACAATGAAAAAATTCAAGTGAAAGTATGCCAATCAAATTCAAAAGCATTAATGTCAAACCCCAACAAAGATTTGGGTAAATGGCTACTTCGTGATGTTTTTAAGTTGCAAAGAGGAGAGCTTGTTACAAATAATACGCTACTTAGATATGGTATTGATTCTGTTCGAATTGATAAAATAAATAATATTGAATATAATATCAATTTTTCGAAATTGGATAGTTACGAAAATTTTATTTCCAACTTGGAAAATAGTCAATGAACATAATCTCTCTCTTCTCAGGTGCAGGTGGTCTTGACTTAGGTTTTGAAAAAGCTGGGTTCAATACTATTTGGGCAAATGAATATGATA
>DQSS01000343.1 GCA_015663165.1 Arcobacter sp.
ATCAAGCTAATACTATCAAATCTTGATTTAATTCCAACTTAACGCATTAATTATTGATATAAAGTTTAGTTTAAGAGTTGTTTATTTTACACAATAAGTATAAATTAATCTAATACTAAGAAATGTTACAGTAAAGTTCATCTATAATATTAAAAAAAGGCTACAAGATGTTAAAAAGTGCTACAAAATTATTTCTAAGTTTATCAATTATTTCTATAGTATTTTCAGGGTGTGACCAATATGCCATAACTATTCCTATTAAGGAGGCAAGTACAAATAAAACTCATAATACATTAAATGATGCAATTTTATCTATTGCAAATCAATTATCAACAAATAGTTCACTTAAAGCTACAGATACAGGTACAGTAACAATAACATCATTCGTAAATTTACAATATTTAAATAAAACAAGTCAATTTGGTAGAGTCTTAAGCGAATCATTATTTAGCGAGTTATTTGTAAGAGGATTTAACTTATCAGATTTTAGAGGGCAAAATGCAATTTCTATAAATGGTAATGGAGAATTTTATATCACTAGAAATGTAACAAAATTACAAAGTGAAGTTTCTAATACTTATATATTAGTAGGTACATACTCTAAAATTGATCAAAACATAATGTTAAATGCAAGAATTATAGATAATAAAACAGGAAAAATTGTTTCATCAGCAAGAGCAATGTATTCAAATGATGATTGTAGTATTTTTGGAACATGTAATAATGCCTTAAGAAAAATCAAAATAGTTAAAGAAACTAACAGTATTAAAGAGGAAAAGATTAAATTAAACTAACTTTAGTAAGCATTAATTATTAATAAGATAAAATTGCCTTAATTACAAAAAGGCAAATCGATGTTTAAATACAATTCTTTAATTATGTTTATTTTTTTATTACTTTTTACTGGATGTACTCAAAATAAACAAAACTTCAATTCAAATTCTAATTTCAATTTTTTTAAAACTAATCAATATCATGATAATCTAAATGATGCTATAAATGACATATCTAAACAGTTATTTTTAAATATTCCAAAAAATACAATTAAATATAATAAAATCGCACTAACTACATTTGTTAACTTGGATAATTTAAAAGAAACTTCTTCATTTGGAAGAGTAATATCTGAAAGTTTGATAAATGAACTAGCTACTAAAAACTTCAATGTTATTGACTTTAGACAGCAAAATGTAATCTCAGTAAATTCCCAAGGTGAATTCTTACTTACAAGAGATACAGAAAAACTAATTGATGAAATCCCTGGTGCTTTAATATTGGTAGGTACTTATTCTGTGCTTGAAAAGGATTTGATAGTTATCAATGCTAGAATTATTAATAATGAGACTTTAGATATAGTATCAACTGCAAGAATTATAATACAAAATTACCAAACCTGTAAAAAATTCAACTTATGTACTGTAATAGAAAAAGAAACTTGTTTGACAAAAGAAGGTTTACTTTGTAAAAAAGATATGACTCCTGAAATAATAAGCCCATTAAAAAATGATTGTACTGGTTATAATTGTAACTCAAACACATCAAGAAATATAAAGTAGACTTATGAAAAATACTTTATTTCTATTGTTTAGCTTATTATTTTTTACTTCATGCACTAACTATTCATTGACAAAAGATACAGATCCGAATAAAACTACAAACTTTTCATATCTTACTAAAACATTACTACAACCATTATGTAAAGATATATATCCAAATAAAGCATTGTATGTAACAGATTTTGTAAATGAAAGTAATTTACAAAATAGATCTCAATTAGGGTTTTTATTGTCAAATAATCTAAAAGTAAATATTCTAAATAGGAACTGTACTAAATCAAATGTTATTAAGTCATTTGAATTAGGTGATAATATTAAAATTGGTGGAGATGGTTCAAAAATTTTCACAAGAAAACTTTCCGATTTAGGAATGAAAAATATAGATAAGAATAACCAAATACTTGTAGGGACATATCTATTTACTAAGAAACAATTTATTATATATTTAAAATTAATAAATTTCAATACCGGTAATATAATATCATCAAACTATATTACCGCCCCCTTAACATTTGAAATACAAGAATTAGAAGGCATAGACACGAATACAGATCCAGTTATATATAGACCTATGACTTTATAAGACTTCTTTTAGCATAAGATTATAAGTTATATCTCCTTTATATTCATTTTTACCAATAGTAGCTAGAAAACTTATTTTATCTCCTATATAAATGTCATCAATATCTATAAATACAATAACTTCTACATTAACTAAGCCATCGCTCACAATTAATTTTTTAAACTCTTTACTTTTTCCAATAAGTGTTAGGTTTACGATATTTATATCATTAAATTCAAATATTGGTAAAGTATTATTCAAACCATAAGGTCTAAAAGAATCTATAACATTAAATAACTCGTCATTGATACTTGATAAATCTAAAGAACATAAAGCATCATTTTTTAACACTCTAGATTCTTTTGGTAGATTTAAAAGCTCTTTATTTATTTCTTGGCTAAATTCTATTAGTTTTGATGTATCTATGGATAATCCAGCAGCACCTTTATGCCCACCGTACCCAATTGTCAAGTCTTTTACTTTTGTGATTAAATCATAAAGATTAATATTAGCAACACTTCTAGCACTTGCTTTTGATTCTTCCCCATTTATAGTAAATACAAATGCTGGTTTTTTATACTTATCACAAAGTTTAGAAGCAACTATACCTATAATTCCTTCATTCCATTCTTCACTAGCTACAACTATTACATCATCATTTATATCAACTTTTGTTTTTGCATCTTCAAATATATTTAATTGTTCTTTTTTTCTTCTATCATTTAATTCGATTAAATAATCCAAATTCTCTTTTGCTTCATAAACATCATAAGACAATAAAAACTCTAAAGCAATACTAGCATCTTCCATTCTACCTGCACAGTTTATTAAAGGAGCTATTTTAAAGCCTATATCTTCTTCTGTTATTTGTGCAAACCCAAACCTTTCCCTAAGTGCAATTATTGAAGGTCTTGAGGAGATAGCTAATTGTTTTAAACCTCTTGTGACTATAGTTTTATTTAAAGAAATCATAGGCATAATATCTGCAACAACTGCAATAGTTAATAAATCAAATAATTCCATTAAATTATATGTTAATTTAAGTTCTTTTTTTATACTTGCACATAAGTACCAAGCTACATTTGCACCACATATTTCACTAAATGGAAAGCTACAGTCATCTTGCTTTGGATTTACTATTGCAAAAGCATCTGGCAAAATATCAGAGCAAGTATGATGATCTGTAATTATTAAATCAATATTTCTTTCTTTACAAATTTGTGCTGCTTCAACTGCAGAGATACCGTTATCCACAGTGATTACAATGCCATTATAAATTTCATCTAATATCTTTTTAGATATTCCATATCCATGCTTAAATCTATTTGGAATGATATAATTTACTTCAACTCCAATAGCTTTTGTAAAAAATTCAACCATAATAGCAGTTGAAGTTACACCATCAGCATCATAATCGCCAACAATATTTATAGTTTCATCATTTTTTAAAGCTTCGATTATTCTTTTTGTAGCTTTTTGAATATCTTTAAATTCATCTGGTTTTGGCATATCTTTTAAAGAACTATAATTGTCATTTTTATGTCGTAATTGTATTACATTTTTTATTTC
>DQSS01000370.1 GCA_015663165.1 Arcobacter sp.
CGATGCTCTGTCGTTTTGTGTGGGGAATTATAGTAGGAAATGTTTTATATGTCAAGCACTTTATCTGAATTATGGCTTAAATTTTGGAATTCGTAGGAGTTTGTAGCTTATTTACTTATAGAATGGCTTATGTTAGGGGTTTTATACTTTTAATTATTAAGAAGTTTTATTTCTAATATTAGAAAAGGGGGAAAGCTTTTGACTTTTCTCCCCTTTTTTTGATAGGTTTTTTATGATTTTTAATTAATTTATATTTACTTATTAAGTTTATTTACTACTTTTATTAAAAAATCTGCTGATTTTTTTGCAGAATCTTCTAAGAACTCATCAAAATTAAATCCAGCATCCATATCAGCTGTATCACTTATTGCTCTTAATATAAGACAAGGTACATTTAATGCATCACATACAACAGCAACACTAGCACCTTCCATCTCTAAAGCATCTGCATTAAAAGTATTTAAAATAAAATTCTTTCTTTGCTCATTTGCTACAAATTGATCACCTGTAGCTATAATACCTTCTATTAATTTTATATTATTTTCATTTGCTACTTCAAGTGCTACATTTTTTAGTTTTTCATCTGTATGTACAAAAACTCCGCCACCTGGTACATATCCATGTGGATGTCCAAATGCTGTTATATCTAAATCATGTTGTGTTAACTTATTAGCAATTATCAAGTCTCCAATTTTCAAATCAGGGTTAATACCACCTGCAACTCCTGAAAATAATAATGTATCACATCCAAACTTTTCAATCATAGTTGTAGCAGTTAGTGTTGAGAAAACTTTCCCTATTTTACTATATGCAATAACAACATCTAAGTTACCTAATTTACATTCATAGTATGTATTTGATGCAAAATTATTTTCTTTTACATCTGTAAATTTTAAAAGCAATGGAATGATTTCTTCTTCCATTGCTCCTATTATTGCTAATTTAGTCATTTAGTTTCTCCAATGTATCCTTTAATGTTTTCATATCTGATACATTTGCTGTTGGTACTGATTTGATTATTTTCCTATTTAAACCTTTTAATACTGCACCATTTCCAAATTCTATTAACATATCAAGTTCACTTGCACTTGCTATTATAGAATGTTTATATTTAACTGGAGAAATTAACTGTTTACCTAATAAATCTACTGCTTCTTCTTTTGTATTATATGAAGATGCCGTAACATTTGATATTACATTTACATTAAAATCATTTGTAATATATTCGTTTAAATAAGGATTTAATTTTTCAACTGCTGAATCTAATAATTCACAATGACTAGCTACACTCATATCTAAAACAATTGCTCTTTTTGCTCCTGCCTCTTTATATGTATCTACTAATGACTCTAAATCTGCTTTTATACCTGCAACTACAATTTGACCATCCATATTATAGTTTGCAGCCCAAATCTTTTTACCATCTTCTCTTTGAGAAGCTGTTAATGATTCTACTTTTTTATCATCAAGACCTACAAGAGCCATCATACCTGCACCTGCACCTGCACAAGCTTCATTCATAAATAATCCTCTTCTGTGAACAAGTTCCACTGCATCTAAATAATGAATAGCTCCAGATGCTACTAAAGCAGAAAATTCACCTAATGAATGTCCTAAAACAAATTCAGGTTTAATATCACATTGATTTTTAAATACTTCTAATGCAATACAACTTACAAGAAGAATGGCAGGTTGTGTAAATTCAGTTTTACTCAAGTTATCATTTTCATTAAATAATAATTCTTCAAAATCAAAACTTAATCTTTTACTAGCTGCTGCTATCATATCTTTTGCAATATTGCTATTGTCAAAAAAATCCTTACCCATACCAAGAGTTTGACTACCTTGTCCTGGGAATATAAATGCTACTTTTTTCATAATAATTATCCTTTTTATAAAATAAAAGCTCCTATTCAAAAGAATAGAAGCTTTTTAATCTCAGTTAACTATAGCTAGTTATTAGCTACAGTGTCCACCACCACAACATTGATGATCATCAGCTTTAGGAGCAGGTTCTTCATGTGTATCACATGATCCACTTCCACAACATCCACCACTTGCCATTCCACCAACAACACCAGTTGCTATTTCTTCTTGGGTAGCTGCTCTAATATCTAAAATAGTAACAGTAAACATTAAAGTTTTACCAGCTAATGCGTGGTTATAATCAATTTCAACATTTTCATCATCAAATGATTTAACAGTTACTTGTACCGTTTCACCATTATCTCCTGAACCATATAAAGTCATACCTTCAATCAGTTCTACACCTTCAAATTGTTCTTTTGGCAAAGTTTGTACTGCATCATCATTATATGCCCCATAACCATCTTCAGGAGCAACAAGTATATCTGCTTTATCATCTTTAGATAATTCTAAAAGTTTACTTTCTAATCCAGGAATAATTTGTTCCCTACCTACCATAAAATCTAATGGCTTACCATCTACATTTGTATCTACAACCTCTTTAGAGTTTTGATCTATTACTGTGTATTCAATTGATACAATATCATTTTTATTCATTTCATTTTCCTTTTATAATTTTTTTAAATTTTTTTGAGCAACTTTTGCTTCTTCTGTCTCTGGATATGCATCTACTAATGTTCCATAAAAATTAATTGCATTATCTTTATCTTTTGTTTTTTCAAAAGAAATAGCACTATGCAATAATAGTTTTGGTATATATTGAGCTTCATCATACAACATCATACTAGTTTTGAAATGATGAATTGCATCTTTATATTTCTTTTTATAAAAATATATCTCACCTAAGTAATAATTACTTTGCGCAGGTTTATATTTTTTTCTTACTAAATTTTCAAAAAATGGTTTTGATTTAGTCAAATAATTTTTCTTAAATAAACTAATAGCATGAGATAAGGATTCCTTATTTGTTCTTTTTACTTCAACTTTGTTTATTATAGTTTTTCTTGTAGTTTTTTTAGATTTATTAATAAAAGCAACTAATTCATCAAATTCTTTTTTTGATACATAATTACTATTAATATTATTAATTAATTGTGCAACTTTTTCTAAAGATTTCTCAACTAAAATATTATTTTTTTGCTGTAAAGATATAAAATTATCTAATTTTTCTTCTAGTAAACCAAGCTTTTTTGTATTGCTTTTAACCATTGATGTTAAACTTATAATATTTACTTTATTTGCTTTAATATTATTTGTAATAGATGTTATATTCTTTTTTGTTTTATAGAGTGATTTACTATCACTTTCATAAACAGAAGATATACCTTCAAGTTTTTCAATAACTTCTTCTTGTGCTAATTCAATAGAATTTATTTTATTTGAAAAGGTTTTTATTTTTTTTGAATTTTTTAGTATAGCTTTTTCTGCTTTAGTTAAGCCATATGGAGAAGATGATTCAATATCACCTGCTCCTAGTACAGAAATCTCTTTTGAGTTTAAAAGAGCTACACTTAATAATATAAAAGTGATTATTCGAAGCATATATTTATTATGGTAATAATTTATGATCTACTCTTCTGTTTTGTTTCCAACACTTTGCAGTTTGTTTTGTACAACTAGGATTACTTTCACCATAAGAAACAACTACAATTCTATCAGATGAAATTCCATTTTTGATTAATGCATTCTTAATAGTTTTTGTTCTTTTTAAACCAAGAGCATAATTATATTCATCAGTTCCCCACTCATCACAGTTACCTTCTAACTTAACTTTGACATTTTTTGCATCAAGAATTACTTCATTGATTTTTTCTGAATTATTGTTAGTTGTAGTCATCATTTCATCTGACAATTTATACTTATCAAATCCAAAATGAACTGAATTTAAAATGATAGTTTTACCATTGATTACAGATGATACTTCACTGGCATTTTTTACAACATCTTTAGTCATAGCTTCAGTTGTAGTAGAATCAGATGATTTAATATTATTTACTTTATTATTCTTATCACTATCAACTTTAGAAGTTGAATTTTCATAAGCTACATTTTCATTCTTTGATGAACATCCAGTGATTAATCCAATTGCTAATATTGAACCTACTAATTTTATATACATGTTATTCATTATATTCCTTTTTTTTTTGATTATACTATAGTTAAGCTTAATTATATTTTTTATACTACCAATCTATTGATTGAAGTTTTCCACTCTTTAATGAAAATAAAAATGATTTATTATAATTTAATCTAATTATTCCTAAATAACTGTTTTCATTATAATTTTTAATAAATAAAATTGATTCTCCATCTTTAGAAAACTTTGGAAATTGATTTATTCCTTGAGTAGTTAATCTTCTTATAGATTCACTTTTAGTAGAAATCAGATATAAATTAAACATATTTCTACCAAATTCATTTACCCTTTCTCTACTTGAATATACAATATAGTCATTAAATGTACTTGCTTGAGAGTTATTTTTACCATGATAAACTAGTCTTTCAACACCAGAACTACCAATTTTTTTTGCGAAAATATTTGGTTTACTTAGTCTATCTGATACAAAAATAACTTTTGTATTATTCTCAACAAAATTTCCGCCAACATCAATTCCTTTGTATGTTGTAAGTCTCGTTTTAATCTTAGATTTAACATCATAAATGTAAATATCAGGTTGTCCTTCAGGTGCCATTGTTACAATAATTTTACTTCCATCATCACTTACATCTGAACATACTATCATTCCATCTGAATCTAGAAGTTTTTTAGATTTTGATGTGTATAAATCTTGATGAATAAGGGCAGGATATAAGCTGGCGTAAGATGTATAGTAAAAACTATCTTGATCTTTATTTGCCCATTTAGGAAAAATATTTAATCCACCTTTTACAACTGTTTTTTGATAAGTTAGTGTATAGTCAGCAACAACAATTTCACTTTTTTTTGCTTCTGTATATCTTGCAAATATAACAAATCTATCCATCCATTTAATAGATGGTGCTTTTAGATGGTCATTAATAGCAATTGCAATTTTATGCGATAAAAATGGATATCTATTACTATTTGTTATTGAATATGTTTTTTTATATATTGATTGTTTTTTATTAATGTCTATTAAGTTCATAATAACTTCAATATTTTTCTTTGTATTTTTGTTTATTTCAAGATTTAATAATAAATCAGTTTTAATTAATAATTTATTGTTATATCTAATTTGGTCAAAAATGCTATCCGTAGTAAATTTGGATAATTCTACATTAAAATGTCCACTTACTTCTAAATCTTTTTCTAATAAAACTTTTATTTTATTTGCTAAAGCAGCATTTACAGTATTATTTGTAACTACTACAGAAATATTAGGTATAGTTGACTGTTTTCTTATGATATCTAATTCTGCATCTATTGCAAATAGGTTTGATACTAACACTATAAATAAAATTATTTTTTTGTAAATCATTCTTTTCCTTTTGTATTATATTAATTTATTTCTGGTTTAAAGTTAATTCTAATTCTCTTCTTTTTACCATCTGGGGGTATTGGATAAAATTTTAACTTTTCATTTTTTAAAAATTCTTTTACTGCATTATCCACAACTAAATTACCAGAATATGAAGTAATATGATAACTAAATAATCCTTTTGAATCTATCATTATTTCAGCAACTAATAAGTAGTCATTTTCTCTAAAAATTGGGTACTTATACCATCTAGCTAAAATAATATTATTAATTTTAGAATAATATTCATCATATAGACCTTTATTATTTGCTAATGTTTTTTTCTTTAGGCTCTTTTCTTTTTTTACATCTACTAGTTTAGAATTAGTTATATTTTCATTTCTTTTTTGTTTTTCATATTTTGATTTAAATCTACTATTTACTTCTGTAGTTTTTACATTTAATACTTTTTTCTTATGTATTTGATTTGCTTTTGTTGAGATATTAGCAAATAAAGATTTTAAATTGCTTTTCTTTTTTGCACTTGTAGCTGTACTTTTTTTGATTATTTTTTTTGTTACAGACTTTTCAATATCACTTTTTACTATCTTAACATCATTTGCTTCATCTTTAGTGATTACTAATTCTAGTTCTAAAATTGTATCTTTGGATACTAACTCATATTTTTTAACTTTGTCAGTTTTAACATATAAAAGAAATAATAATATTATCAATACATAAATACTAATTGATATGACAGCAGATAATATTAAATTATATTTTTTATCCATCTGTTATTAATGATACCTTGTAAAATCCAGCTTCTTTTACTGCTTTTAGTATATATATAACATTATCATATTTAAGATTTTTATCTGCTCTTATATGTATAGGAGTATCTCTATTTAATGATTTTGAAAATAATGCAAAGTTATCAGCAAAAGTAAGAAACTGATATTTTTTTTTATTAATTATAATATCTTTATTTTGAGTTATTAATAAATCTATTTTTTTGGTATCTTGTATTTTTTTACTATGACTACCTTTTGGTAAGTTAATAGTTTCTTCATATTCTAAAACAGGTGCAGTAACCATTAATATAGCTAGTAAAACTAACATAACATCAACAAGTGGTGTTATGTTTAAATCAGGCTTTTCATTGTAATCGTACAATATTATTTACCTGATAATATTAAATTTATTTGTGATTTAATATATGTATTTAATAAATATATTTTTCTAGTAAGGATTTGGTGAAAAGTATATGCGAAAATTGCGACAAATATTCCTGCTGCTGTTGCCACAAGTGCCTCAGAAATAACTGGTGCAATGGTAGCAAAACTAACTTTTGAAGTATTTGCAAATTTTGCAAATGATTCTAGTATTCCAACAACAGTACCAAATAAACCAATAAATGGTGCGGTTGAAGATATAATAGATTGCCATGACAATCCTGAACTTGCTTCTCTTATTAAAGAAATCTCACATGTATCTAAGAGCTCTTTACTAATAGGTTTTTGTCCAATATATTGACCTATGCTTGATAGTGGATTAATTCTAGAACCATTAATCATTAATGATTCTAATGAACTAATTTCTTGATTGATACTTGAACTTACTTCTAAGTACTTATAAACAAATATCCAAATTGTTATTATTAAATATACAGATAAAAATAACAAAACTCCTAGTGTAATAACACCATTTGTTTGAATATAATTTAATATAGTATCAATCATATAATATTACTTATGCAAATGAAGAAATTCTAGCATTTACTGCTGCCATAGATATATTTGAATCTTCAACAGAGCTTACTAAATCTTTAGCTTTTTGGATATTTTGCGATATAATAGAAGAATTATCTCCACCTAATGTAACAGCACCATCAACTAAAACATCAACAAATGATTCGTCAACTTTAACATGTCCCCAGTTAATTGCAATAACTTCAACACTAGCATCTTGCTTAGTAATTTCAATAACACCAACTGTTAATGAAGATACTAAAGATGAGTGAGCAGGTAGAACACCAAACTCACCATCTTTACCTGGAAGTACTACTGATTTTACATCATCACAGTATATTTCACCTGTAGGAGTAACTATTGATAATTTAATTGTATTACCCATATTATATCCTTACGATTTCATACTTTCAGCTTTTGCAATAGCTTCATCCATACTACCAACCATATAGAATGCATTTTCTGGCATATGGTCATAAGTACCTTCTAAAATACCTTTGAATCCTGCAATTGTATCTGCAAGTTCAACATATTTACCAGGAGATCCTGTAAATACTTCAGCAACGAAGAATGGTTGAGACAAGAATTTTTCAACTTTTCTTGATCTTTCAACAACCAATTTATCAGCTTCAGATAACTCATCCATACCAAGAATTGCAATAATATCTTGTAAATCTTTATACTTTTGTAATAAAGACTGAACACCTCTTGCAGTATCATAATGCTCATGACCAAGTACATCAGCACTTAAAATTCTAGAAGTAGAATCAAGTGGATCAACCGCAGGGTAAATACCTTTTTCAGCAATTTTTCTGTTTAAAACAGTTGTAGCATCAAGGTGAGCAAAAACTGAAGCAGGAGCTGGATCAGTTAAATCATCTGCAGGAACATATACAGCTTGAACAGAAGTAATAGAACCTTTCTTAGTTGTAGTAATTCTTTCTTGTAAAGCACCCATTTCTCTTGCAAGTGTTGGTTGGTAACCAACAGCTGAAGGAATTCTTCCAAGAAGAGCTGACATTTCAGAACCTGATTGTGCAAATCTGAAGATATTATCAACAAACATTAATACATCAAGACCTTTTTCATCTCTAAAGTACTCAGCCATAGTAAGACCTGTAAGTGCAATTCTGTTTCTTGCACCTGGTGGCTCACTCATTTGACCATAACACAATGCAACTTTATCAAGTACATTAGAATCTTTCATTTCAAAGTAAAGATCGTTTCCTTCTCTTGTTCTTTCACCAACACCAGCAAATACAGAATAACCATCATGTTTAAATGCAACATTGTGAATTAATTCCATAATAATTACTGTTTTACCAACACCAGCACCACCAAATAGTCCTACTTTTCCACCTTTTGAGTATGGAGCAAGTAAATCAACTACTTTAATACCAGTTTCAAACATTTCAGTTGAAGTTGATTGCTCTTCAAATGTAGGAGCATCTCTGTGAATTGACATAGTTGGAGTACCTTCTGCAACTGGAGCACCATCATCTACAGGCTCACCAATTACATTGAAAATTCTACCAAGAACATTTTCACCAACTGGAACCATAATTGGAGCACCAGTAGCAACTACTTCTTGTCCTCTTATTAAACCTTCAGTCATATCCATAGCAATAGTTCTAACTCTACTATCACCAATATGTGCTGCTACTTCTAGTACTAATCTTTCAGTAGTACCAGATACTTCTAATGCATCATTAATTGCAGGTAAGTAGCCGTCGAATTCAACGTCAACTACAGGACCCATAATTTGAATAATTTTACCATTCATATATTTTATTCCTTTCTTTTTCTATTACTTCATCGATTCAACACCAGAAATAATCTCAATTAATTCTGTTGTAATCGCTGCTTGTCTTGCTTTATTAAATTCAACTGTTAAGTTATCAACTTTTTCTTTTGCATTTTTAGTTGCAACATCCATCGCTTGCATTCTTGCACTGTGTTCAGCAGCAAGAGAGTCAATCAGTGAATAATACATATTAAAATCTACATATTTTGCAGTTAATTCATTTAATATCTCTTCATCATCATCTGGTTCAATTTCTAACATAGACGAATCTTCAACAACTGAAACATTATTAAATGATACTGGTAATAAGTCTCTAGTTCTTAACTCTTGTGAAAGCATGTTAAGGAAACCATTATATACAAGTATAACTTTGTCTGTTTTCCCGTTGTTGAAATCTTCATAAACACTACTAATAAAATCAGCAGCACCCTCATATGTTGGAGCAGAAGTTAAACCAACGATACTATCATGTAAATCTACACCTTGAAAATTAAAGTAATCAATACCTTTTCTTCCAGCAGCTCTAAGTCTTACAGTAACACCTTTATTTGAATATTCTTCAAGTAAATTTCTTACTGCTTTAATAGTAGCCGTATTAAAACCACCACAAAGACCTTTATCAGCTGTTACAAAAACAACATCAATTGTTTCTGGAGTTTCATTTGGAACAAAAGCTCGATTTATATTTTCATCATCTTGAATTTTACCAACTCTGTTAGCAATGTCAGATAATATATCATTAATTTTTAAGGCATAACTTTTAGCTTGTTCTGACAATTCTCGTGTTCTTCTTAACTTTGCAGAAGAAACAAGCTTCATAGCTTTTGTTGTCTTCTGTGTATTCTTAACACTTTTAATTTGTCTTGATATATCTTTTAAGTTTGCCATTATTTATTTCCTAGTTTGCTTTAAAAATAGTTTTAAACTCGTTTATAGCAGTTTCTAGAACTTCTTTAACATCATCATCAATTTTCTTTTTAGCTGCAATATCAGATAAAAGACTTGAATATTTTTGTTCAATAAACGAATGGAATTCATTTTCAAACTTAACGATGTCTGAAGGATCAATATCATCAATAAATCCGTTTACCCCTGCATAAAGAATAGTAACTTGTTTTTCAATTACTAAAGGCTTATTAACACCCTGCTTTAACAGTTCAACCATTCGTTGACCTCTTTCTAATTGAGCTTTAGTTGAAGCATCTAAATCAGAAGCAAATTGTGCGAAAGCTTCAAGCTCTCTGTACTGTGCAAGATCAAGCTTAAGTGTACCAGCAACTTGCTTAGTAGCTTTAATTTGTGCAGCTCCACCAACTCTAGATACAGATAAACCAACATTAATAGCAGGTCTAATTCCTGAGTTGAATAAATCTGTTTCTAAAAATATTTGTCCATCAGTAATAGAAATTACATTTGTAGGAATATATGCAGCAACATCACCAGCTTGAGTTTCAATAATAGGTAAAGCAGTTAAACTACCTCCACCTAAATCATCATTCAGCTTTGAAGCTCTTTCTAATAATCTTGAGTGAAGATAAAATACATCACCAGGATATGCTTCTCGACCCGGAGGTCTTCGAAGTAATAATGACATCTCTCTATATGCAACTGCATGCTTAGATAAATCATCATATACAATTAAACAATGTTGACCATTGTCTCTGTAATACTCACCAATAGTAACACCAGCATAAGGTGCAAGGAATTGTAATGCAGAAGATTCAGATGCATTAGCTGTAACAATAGTAGTATATTCCATTGCACCAGCTGCTTCTAAAGAACCAACAATATTTGCTATAGTTGAAGCTTTTTGACCAATTGCAACATATATACATTTAACATCTTGACCTTTTTGATTGATAATAGCATCAATTGCAACTGTTGTTTTACCAGTTTGTCTATCACCAATAATAAGCTCTCTTTGACCTCTACCAATTGGTACAAGTGCATCAATAGCTTTGATTCCAGTTACTAACGGCTCATGAACAGATTTTCTAGCCATAATACCAGGAGCTTTGTCTTCTAATAGCTTATGATCAGCTGCAACAATTTCACCTTTACCATCAACTGGTTCACCAAGTGCATTTACAACTCTACCTAAAGTATTTGGACCTACTGGAACTTTTAAAAGTTCACCAACTCTTTTACAAGTTGTACCCTCTCTAAGACCTGCACTAGAACCTAGTATAACAATACCTACTGCTGCTTCTTCTAAGTTTTGTGCTAGACCTCTAGCTCCATTATCAAACTCAACTAGTTCACCAGCCATAACATTGTTAAGTCCATAAACTTTTGCAATACCATCAGCAAAAGAAATAATCTTTCCTGTTTCGTTGATATCTACATTTAATTCAAAATTATCAATTCTTTCTTTTATTATAGAACTGATTTCATCTGCTTGAATTTTTGTACTCATTCATTTTCTCCTTTTATTTTTTTAACTTAAGACTTTTCGTCTTATCTAAACTGCTTTTAAAATATGGTCTATCATTTGAGATTTTAGTCTTTCTTGAGAAAAACCAATTTCAATTCCTAAACCATCAATATCTACTTTTATTCCATCATATGAAGAAACTTCATTTTTTAAAGTTAATTCTACATTGAATTTTTTAGCAAAACTAGTTTGCATATCATTCATGTATTCGGAAGATAATTCTTCTTTAGAATAAACAATACCTTCAAAACTATTTTTTAGTTTTGAAACTTGTTTACTTAACTCTAATGAAATATCTGGAATAATATTTAATCTTCTATTACTTGCTAATAACACCATTAAGTTTTTAACTGTAGTACTACAGTTAGGAACAAAAGAGATTATTAAATCAGTTTTTTTAGAAGATTTAATATCGATAGATGAGATGATATTTAAAAACTTCTCATCACTATACGCACTTGATATTAATTTCAATTCTTCTTCAATAGAAGAAACAATAGAAATATCTTTACCGTCTAATAACGCTTTAACATATCTTTTTGCTATTAAAATACTCATTATGCAGCCTTCTTTAATATAACTTTAGATAGATTTTCTTGTGACATAGCAACATCAGAATCATTAAATAACTCTTCTAATACTTCATTTACTATAGCTTTCTTAGCTTTCTTAGCTTCAAGTTCTGTTTTTTCATTAAAACTTTTTTCTAAATAAGCAATATCGCTTTCACAAGATGTACTGATTTTATTTTTAATAGAATCAATATCTCCTTGAGCATCACTAACTAGTTCCTGAGCAACTAACTTTGCTTTTTCAAGCTCCGCCTTAGCATCTTGAACTTTCTTTTCAGACTCTTCCAAAGTAGCTTGTACTTCATCTAATTCAGCTTGAATAGACGCAGTTCTACCAGTAAAAAATTCTTTTAATTTATCAGCTAATAAATAATATATTATTGCTCCAAAAATTAAAAAGTTTACTGTTCTTGGTAAAATATCTGTTTGTACATCACTACTAGCAAATAAAGCTAAAGGACTTAGTACAAAACTTAAAAATAACATTTTCTTCATATTCACCACCTATATTGAGCTAAGCTTAGTTTTTAATGTCTCTTTATATTGAGGCATTTGTGTAACTAATGATTCTTTAAGAGATTCAGTTTCATCTTTTAAATTTGCAACAAAACTAGTATATTTACTATCTAATTGTGTTTTAAATTCTGAGATTTTTGAATCACTTACGGCTTTTGCTTCGTTATAAGCACTTTCTCGAATTGAAGAAGCTTCTTTCTTTGCGGCAGCAATAATATCTGAGGCATCTTGATACATTCCATCAACATCAGCAGCATTGTTTTTAGCAGCTTCTAAATCTTTTGCAATCGATTCAGATCTGTCATCCATGTGCTTGAATAATGGCTTGTAAAGGCAAGAATTTAGTCGTGCTAAAACAACTAAAAATACTATCGCTGAGCTAAGTAGTAATATTGGACTTATGTCTAACATTTAATTCTCCATACAAATTTTTACAGTTTAGAAATCCAACTTATTAAAATAAATTGAACAAACCTGCAGAGATTCTATCTAATATTAGATGTGGTATAGATTAAAGGGGGTTATTATTGTTAAAGAATTTTAATATCTTTTCAATATCTTCTTGTGAGTTAATAGCTATATTAAAACTATTATTTGTGATTTTTATTCTTAGTTCTTCATCATTAAATTTATCAACAATGCTACTTAAGCTTGTCAAGTCATAATTTACTTTTTTTGCTTTATTAGTTTTATTTATACTATCTTTATCATTTTTAAGTTCTTTTACAAGTTTTTCAGTTTCTCTTACGCTTAATCTTTGTCCAATTACAGAATCTATTATCATTTTTTGAGTATCTTCACTTAATCCAATAATTAATTTTGCATGTCCTAAAGATATTTTATCTGAAGATATCATTTGTTGGGTATAAGCACTTAAAGTAAGTAGTCTTAGTATATTTGTAATTGATGATCTACTTTTATAAACCATATTTGATAGCTCTTCATGAGTTATATTATGCTCACTTATAAGACTTTCATAAGAATATGCAACTTCTAAAATATTTAAATCTGATCTTTGTATATTTTCTATTAATGCATATTCTCTTAGTTGTTTATCTTCTATATCTAAAATAATTGCATTAATACTTGATTTGTTTAATAATTTTGTAGCTCTAAATCTTCTCTCACCTGCTACTAAAGTATAAGAATTACCATCTTTAGTTAAAACTATAGGTTGTAAAAGACCATGTGATTCTATAGATTCACTTAACTCTTGTATTTTATCTTCATCAAATATTTTTCTTGGTTGATATGGATTTACTTTTATTAATGCTAAGTCAATTTCTTGTACTAAAGTATTATCTTGTGTATTATTTTCGTATGCTGTTTCCACTTCAGCTAAAAGTTCACTAAGCCCTCTTCCTAATGCCATTGTAATTCCTTATTTAAGATAAAATTGATTTTGCTAGATTGATATATGCTTTTGTTCCAATTGCAGATGGATCATAAAGCATAATAGGTTTTCCAAAACTTGGACTTTCTGCTAATTTTACATTTCTTGGTATTACGACATAAGAACCATTTGAAAGTTTAAATAGTTTTGATTCAAAGTGTTTTGCAAGGTCCGCAAATACTTGCTTTGCTAAGTTATTTTGACCACTATACATAGTTGGTAAAAACCCTTTTATTTCTAAAGATGCATTTATAGTTTGTCTTACTAATTTAATAGTATTTAACAATTGTGCTAAACCTTCTAATGCAAAAAACTCACATTGTATTGGAATAAGTACTGAGTTTGCAGCACTTAGTGTATTAATTGTAATTGGCCCAAGTGCAGGTGGAGAATCTATTAAGATATAATCATAATCATCTCTAACTTCATCAATAGTTCTTTTTAAAACTAACTCTCTATCTTTGTTATTTTTGTAAAATTCTTTTTCAATTCCAACAAGACCAATATTTGAAGGTGCAAGTTTAAGATTGTCAATTTGAGTATCTAGTATAATGTCATTTAATGTTTTAGTACCAAGCATTACATGATATAAATTATACTCATAAGTATCTCTATGAAATCCTAGTGATGTCGTAGCATTTGCTTGTGGGTCTGCATCTATTAAAAGTACTCTTTTGCCTTCTAAAGCCAAAGCCGCACTTAAATTTACAGCTGTTGTTGTTTTACCAACTCCACCTTTTTGATTTGCTATTGCGATTACTTCTATCATCTTAAACTAAATACCTTTTTATTATCTACTTGTATAGATCCATCATCATTCAAAATTGAATTTTTTAATGAAACTTTTTCATTGTCTACTGTTGCGTAGAACTTTTTGCTATAGTGAAATTCTATCGAATATTTACTAAAAATCTGCTTCCAACTTGGATATTTTTCTAGTTCAATTATATACAAATCCAGTAATTCTATGTTAGATATATTGATATCAAGTGACTTAAACTCATTCGATAAATTTTTAAAATTTATTCCTATTCCACAATAAATGAAATCTTTACTTATAGTAGTTATTGTTCCACCAATTTTTTTATCCTCTAAATAAAAATCATTCGGCCACTTTAACCAAACATTTGAATTTAAACTTTTTAATAAATCTTTTAAAATGAAAGAAAAGTATATAGAAAGTGATTGAATTTGTATATCTTGAGGCATTTTATCTTTTGAAATTACAAAAGATAAGTAAAAGTTACCTTCTTCTCCATGCCATAAATTATCCCTACTACCTATTCCATTTGTTTGATTTGATGTAAATATAGCAAGTGGACTTATGTATCCATTGTTTTTAATATACTCTTGTAAGTATCTGTGAGTAGAGTCTACACTCTTAAGATAAAGTATTTCCAAGTTCTAATCTTTGTCCTCTTATATAATCAGTAGCCAATATTGCTTTTTTTGATGGCTGCTGAATCATTGTAAGGTTTATGCTCCCTTTAGTACAAGCAATAACAATTTTATCTTTTTGAATATCTAAAATTGTACCTGCTATATTTTCACTTTCAGTTTCACATAAACTTAAGTCTTTAAGTTTTAAGCCATTTTCTAAAAATAAACCTGGCCAAAATTTAAATGCTTTATATTTTTGAACTAAACTGAAAGCATTATCTAATAAAACTTCCCCATCTTCTTTTTTTATCTTTCCACAATGAGATACTTTAGTATTATTCTGTTGTACTTCTTTTATATTTGAAAAGTTTTCTAATACATCTACAATTAAACTTGCAGCAATATAAGCAAGCTTATCAAATAAGTATTCAACATCCATTTCATCTTGTATTTTAAGATATTTAAGACCTATTATATCACCACTATCTAAGCCAGCTTCCATATACATAGCTGTAACTCCCGTATATTCATCTGCATTTAATAAACACTGTTGAATAGGACTAGCTCCTCTATATAAAGGTAATAATGAAGCATGTAAGTTAATACATGGAGCAATGTCAAGTATATTTTGTGGTAATATTTGACCATATGCGGCAACTATAATAAAATCTGGATTAAAAGATTGAATAATCTCTTTAAGACCTTCTTGTCTTAAAGTTTCAGGTTGATAAATAGGTATATTTATTTGTTCATCTATTACATATTGTTTGATATGTGGTGCTGTTAATATTTGTTTTCTTCCTACTTTTTTATCAGCTTGCGTAAATAAAGCTTGTAGTTCATAGTTTTGTTTTACTAATTCTTTTAGTATTACAGTTGCGTATTCAGGTGTACCCATAAAGATTATTTTTTTATTCATCATTTGCCTTAAAAATTGTACCTTTTGTATAGCTATTTTTTAATAAATAATTATTTGCATGAGTTAAGTCAAAACCACTTGTCAAGAACATAGACTTATTTTGTTTCATTAAAAAGTCTGCTGCTTTTAGTTTTGTAACTATTCCACCTGTTGCAAACTCAGTATTTGAACTAGCTAATGCTTCAAGTTCATCTTTACTTATAAAAGAAACTTCTTTTTGTAAAACTGCATTCTTATTTGTATGTGGATTATCATCATAATATCCATCAATATCTGTTAATATTACAAGTAATGAGCTATTAAAGTTATGAGATATATGAGCTGACAGTTGATCATTATCACCAAATACAAGTTCTGCAACTGCTGTTACATCATTTTCATTTATAATTGGAACTACATTGTTATCTAGAAGAGTTTTGATTGCATCTCTTGCATGGTCAAGTCTTTCTATATCTTTAAATATTGATGCTTCAAGTAATACTTGAGAACATATAATATTATGTTTATTGAACTTTCTTCTATAAGTATCCAATAATAACGGTTGCCCTATTGAAGCTAAGGCTTGCTTATTTGCAATAATACTTTTGTCCAGTTTTAAAAGTGTATATCCAGCAGCAACTGCTCCTGAACTTACTAATATAACATTATATTTTGATTTTAATTCTACTATAAAATCTACTAAATTTTGTAATCTTTCAAGCGCTAATTCTCCATCTTCTGTTAAAACTGCACTACCTACTTTTAACACTATTGTTTGCATTATTTATCTATATTAATTAAATCGTATAGTGCAAATCTTACACTTTTAGTATTTTGTTTTGTAACAGAAGACATTGGAAGCACAAAGAAAGGTTTAGATTGATCAAACTTATTACATACAGTATCTTGTAAATGATAAACTTTATCTTTTTCAAAACCAAAAGCATTTTCATTTGAAAGTTCAAGTCCAATACCTTTTATAAAGTCTTCAATTTTAGTATTTAATTCTTCGGGATTGATTGCATCAATTTTTGTTAAAGCAATTGCAAATTTTCTTTTTCCAAGTTCTGATGAAAATTTAGCAACTTCTTCTCTTAATACTTCATATTGATCTAGCATCTCTCTATAGTTTGCCATATCAACCATATATAATAATGTCTGCGTTCTTTCAATATGTCTTAAAAATTCTAATCCTAAACCTCTACCATCACTTGCACCTTCAATAATTCCAGGAATATCTGCCATAACGAAAGATGTGTATTCACCAACATTAACTACACCTAATTTTGGTGTTAAAGTTGTAAACTCATAATTTGCAATTTGAGGTGCTGCATTTGAAGACACAGAGATTAAAGTTGATTTACCAACATTTGGATAACCTACTAGTCCAACATCAGCAATAAGCTTAAGCTCAAGTCTAATGTTTTTTTCCATTCCAGGAAGTCCTGGTTGAAAATATGTTGGTGCTTGATTTCTTGAGTTTTTAAAGTGATAATTTCCCATACCACCTTTTCCACCTTCACTTAAGATAACTTTAGTACCCTCATCAATTAAATCCCAAAGTACTTCTTGTGTATCGTCATCAATAACTTGTGTTCCAGGTGGTACTCTTAAGATTAAATCTGGTGCAGATTTTCCAGTCATACGACTAGTCATTCCTGGCTTTCCATTTTCAGCTCTAAGTGTTCTTCTTCCTTTATACCAAGAAAGTGTGTCTGTATTATTATCTACTTCAAGATAAATATTTCCACCTTTTCCACCATCTCCACCATCAGGTCCACCTTTTACAACAAACTTTTCAGTTCTAAATGATGAACATCCAGGTCCACCTTTTCCAGAAATTACTGTAAATTTTACGCTATCTATAAACATATTTTTCCTTTTTAATCCAAATATTACCTTATATATACAATTATATCTAAGGTAATATTTGCTTTTTATATAAACAAAAAAAGGCACCATAGCTAAGAGCTACAGCACCTTTAATTATATTGTTATTTTACTGCCTTATGAAGCGTAAACTGAAACTTTTTTTCTTTTCTTATCTTTAATTTCAAATTTAACTACACCGTCAATTAATGCATAAATAGTATGATCTTTACCAATACCAACATTAGAACCAACATGAACTTTTGTTCCTCTTTGTCTAATTATAATATTACCAGCTCTTACAACTTCACCACCAAATTTCTTTACACCAAGTCTACGACCAGCTGAATCTCTATTATTGTCAGTACTACCTTGACCTTTCTTATGAGCCATCTATAATCTCCTTATAAAGCTATTTTAGTAATTTTAAGTCTTGTGAAGCTTCGTCTGAAACCTCTCTTAAGCTTACTATCTTTTCTTCTTCGTTTTTTGTAAATGATAACTTTCTTATCTCTACCTTCAACGATAACTTCTGCTGTAACTGTAGATTTAACATCTGCACCTGTAATTAATGTTTTACCATCATTTACAGCTATAACGTCTAATTCTACAGTCTCTTTTGGGTCTTTACTTAGTTTATCAACATTTAAATAGTCACCTTCAGTAACTTTATATTGTTTTCCACCAGTTTTAATAATTGCGTACATTTATACACCTTCTAAAAATTTATGAAGCGAATTATACCTCGCTTTATATTAAAGTAAGATTAACCGTTAATGGTAATCTGACACTTGAGCGATAACATCCATCTCAATCATTGCATTTTTTGGCAATGTTTTAACAGCTATTGTACTTCTTACAGGTTTATGGTCTCCGAATTCTTCAGCCATAATAACATTTACAATACCAAAATCATTCATGTCTGTTAAAAATATATTAACTTTTATAATCTGATCCATAGCACTTTCACTATCTTCTAGTATTGCTCTAATATTTGCAAAAATTTGTCTAGTTTGCTTTTTTATATCATTCTCAAGCATATCACCTGCTGGTGTTAATGCTATTTGACCTGATGTATAAAGTAAACCATTAACTTTCACAGCTTGTGAATACGGTCCAATTGCAGCTGGTGCATTGTCAGTATGTAATAACTCCATATATTTCCCCTATAATTTCGTGAATTCTACTATAATATAAATTAAATATCAATTAGAAAGAATACTATATTAGTTTACCTTTTTTCAACATCGCAATTTTATCTTTAAGTTCTCGTATTAATCGAAATTTTTCTTTTGGATTTATCTCTTTATTTGTAATCAAATACTGTAAATTCTTTGTATAATAAGGTATAAGCATAAATAACAATTGATTTTCTAGTTCTTCTTGATTGTAAACTTTCACTTCATTTTGTATTAACAATCCTCTTAATGATGGATTATTTTTATCATCTAAAAATAATTTAAATTCTTCTTTATGTGTTTGAAATATCTCTTCACTTATCGTTTTTAGTACTATATCAAGCAAGTGATGATTTTCTAAAAGTGTTTTTATTACACTTAATTCTGCTATATCTACTTGCGCTAAGTTTACTTGCTTTGGAGCTTGTATTCCACTTGAAGCTGATACACTTACAAGGTTTGTATTTATTTTTAATCTACTTGCCACATATGGAGCGTATTCCTGTTGCATAATTGGTGTTAATGTTTTAAGATAATTATTTATTTCTATTAGTGCCTTTTGCTTTTGACTTGGAATATTTATATCAAAAGTTTCAATTAAAAAATCTATTGCATATTCAACAAAAGGCTTTAACTTTTTAAACATACTATTTAACTCTTCTATTTTACCTTCTTTTACCATATCAGCTGGATCATAACCTTCACCAAAGATTATAACTCCACCTTCAAAGTTATTGTGACTTAAAAGAGTACTTGCTTTAAATGCTGCGTTTAATCCAGCTTTATCTCCGTCGTATGCAACAATAACTTCTGGTTCACCTCTATTTAAGCTAGGGAGGTGATCAGCTGTTAGTGCTGTTCCTAGTGTTGCAACTGCATTGTTAAATCCTGCTTGATGCAACATAATAACGTCTAAATAACCTTCTGTAATAATTATTTGTTTTTCTTCATAGATATTCTCTTTTGCAATATTGTAACCATACAAAAGTCTTGATTTATTAAATAATTTTGTTTGTGGCGAATTTATATATTTTGCATTGTGTCCTGATATTGTTCTTCCACCAAAACCTACTATTTTACTATTTAATGTATAAATAGGAAATGTAATTCTGTCTATAAATCTAGCATATAGACCATTTTGTCCAGTATCTATTAGACCAAATTCTTGTGCATCAGCTAGATTTAAAAAACTTGATTTTAAAAAATTGATTGTATCATTTGAAGTTGGAGCAAAGCCTATTTCAAACTTTTCAATTGAAAAACTTGATATTCCTCTGTCTATTAAATACTTATATGCTGTATCATTTGAAACTAAAAGTTTTTGATAGTACTCATTTAGTTTTTCAATAGATGAATAATCTTGTTTTTTATAATTATCATCATAATCTAAAGTGAAGTTCGCCATGCCAGCTAGTTTTTCCAATGCTTCAGGATATGAAAGCTTTTCATACTCCATAACAAATTTTATACTATCTCCACCTACTCCACATCCAAAACAATGGTATATTTGCTTTGCTGGACTTATTACGAAAGAGGGGGTTTTTTCACCATGAAAAGGGCAACAGGCTTTGAAGTTTGCACCTGATTTTTTTAGCTGCAAAAATTGCGAAAGTATATCAACAATATCAAGATTATTTTTTAAGTTTTCTATTGAATTTTTTGTTATCATTGGGTCGATTATATCATAAGAATAATTTTGATATAATAAATCTTATTTAAAACTATAAGGTATACTTTGAACGGACTATTTTTTGACTATAGAGATCCATTATTTGGAATATTTGCTATATTTGCACTTATTTTTATAGTTTCATTTTTAACTCACGCTTACAATTTATACATCGAAAGAAAATCAAGAAAAGAATATAGAAAACTTCTAAAGAAATTTGAACTTGGAAATCTTAAAGAAGATGATTATATACATCTTTATACTACATATAACTTACCATTTGATTCTATCATACTACTTGCATCTTCATTTTTACACAAGGGTGATTATAACAAAGCTATATCCGTATATTTAGCTCTATTAGAACATGTAAAAGATCAAACAAAAAAAGAAGAACTACTTGAACTTCTTGGAAATACATATTTAAAAGGCGGATTTTTACAAAGAAGTAAAGATATATATTTAAAAATTCTTAAATTCTCTTCACACAATAAAACAGCATTGAAAAATCTTTTAGTTATTTCAGAAAAACTAAAAAATTATCCAACTGCACTAGATATAATTGAATCTTTAAAAGAACTGAATAGTGATGTAGATACAGAACTTGTATATATAAATACATTAAAAGTCATAGATGATTCTATTTTATCTTTTGAACAAAAGTCATTGAAACTTCTTGAAATGTATAAAGAAAACAACCTTATACAAAGATTAGTTATAGAATTTTTACTAAAATATAATAAATCATTATTTTGGAATAACATAAATTTATTTGATCCTAAAAGTGTAATAGATTTACTTTGGTATTTAGACTTTAATGATATAGATTTTAATATAGTTGAAACAAATCAATTTTTAACAGATGTATATACTGCAAAAGGTCATATTAATATATCTAAAGAATCTGAGTTATTTGAGTTAGCTATACTAATTTCTACAAATAATTCAAGTACTAAAGTAAATATTGATTTAAATTTTGACTTTATCTGCTCTAAGTGTAAAAAACTTCACCCAATATATGATAGTAGATGTCCTCATTGTAATTCTATCCTTACATTTAATGTTAAAGCTCAACTTACAAAAGGTTATTATGAAAAAAATTCTTCTTTACAGTGATGGTTCATCTTTAGGAAATCCTGGACCAGGTGGTTGGGGAACTGTTCTTAAATACAAAGATACAACTAAAGAGATAAGTGGTGGAGATCCATATACTACAAATAATAAGATGGAATTACAAGGTGTAATTGAAGGTCTTAAACTTTTAAAAGAACCTTGTGATGTTGAAATTATAAGTGATAGTAAGTATGTTGTTCAAGGAATAAATGAGTGGCTTGTCAATTGGATAAGAAACAATTGGAAGACTGCAGCTAAAAAACCAGTGAAAAATGTAGAGTTATGGCAAGAATATGTTAATATTTCAAAAGATCATAAGATAAAAGCTACTTGGGTAAAAGGTCATGCAGGTCATCGGGAAAATGAAAGATGTGACACATTAGCAAGAAACGAAGCTGAACTATTACGTTAAATAAAATAAAAAAAGGATATAAAAATGAAGAATTATTCACAACTTGAAAAGTGTTTGGATTATCAGTTTAATGATAAAAATCTAATAATCGAAGCACTTACTCACAAAAGTTATAAAAAAGCATACAACAATGAGAGACTTGAGTTTCTAGGAGATGCGGTACTTAACTTAATAGTAGGAGAGTTTTTATTTAATAAATTTCCAGATTCAAATGAAGGTGATTTATCTAAAATAAGAGCCAGTTTAGTAAACGAAAAAGGATTTACAAAATTAGCAAAAGCTATAAATCTTGGAGATTATATTTTTCTATCAGATGCTGAAGAGAGAAATAAAGGTAGACATAAAGCTTCTATACTTTCAGATGCATTTGAAGCAATTATGGGTGCAGTTTATATAGAGTCTGGATTAGACAAACTAAAACCAATAGTTTTAAATTTACTTGATACTTCATATGAAGATATTACTTTAGACAATTTATTTTCAGATTATAAAACAGCTTTGCAAGAAGTAACACAAGCTAGATTTGGAGCAATACCAACATATAAATTGGAAAATGCAACTGGACCTGATCATTTAAAAATATTTGAATTATCTTTATGGATTGGTGATAAGCATTATGTAAATGCTAAAGGTAAAAGTAAAAAATTAGCACAGCAAGCAGCTGCTCAAATTGTATTAGAACAACTTAAGAAGAGTAATTAGATGAATAGTTTTGGTGAAAGATTTAGATTTACAACATTTGGTGAATCACACGGAAAAGCATTAGGTTGTGTAGTTGATGGCGTACCTGCTGGTATTAAAATTGATTTAGAATTTATTCAAGATGAGATGGATAGAAGAAAACCAGGTGGAAAATATGCAACTAGTAGAAAAGAATCTGATAGTATAGAGATACTTTCTGGCGTATTTGAAGGTGTTACAACTGGTACATCAATATCAATGGTTTTATATAATGAAAACCAAAAGTCTAGAGACTATGATAATGTAAAAGATTTATTTAGACCTGGTCATGCAGATTTTACATATTTTGCTAAATATGGACTTAGAGACTATAGAGGTGGTGGTAGGTCTAGTGCTAGAGAAACTAGTGCTAGAGTTGCAGCTGGAGCTATTGCTAAGTTAGTATTAAAAGAGTTAGATATTGAAGTGCAAAGTGGTATTTGCGCTATAAATGGTATAACTATAGAAGACAAAGATTTCAAGTTTAGTGATTCTGTAAAAAGTGAAGTATATTCTTTAAACAATGCTTTTGACCAACAGTTTAAAGATGAGATTGATAAAGCTAGAAATACACATGATAGTATAGGTGGGATTGTTGCTTTAAGAGCTTTAAATGTACCTGCTGGTTTAGGCGAACCAATTTATCATAAATTAGATGCACAACTTGCTAATGCAATGATGAGTATAAATGCTGTTAAAGCTTTAGAAATTGGCGATGGTATAAAAAGTGTAGAACTTAATGGAAGCCAAAACAATGACCAACTTACAAAGGATGGATTTAAAACAAATCATAGTGGTGGAATACTTGGTGGTATATCAAATGGCGATGATATTAATATGAAAGTATATTTTAAACCAACACCATCTATTTTTATATCTCAAGATACTATGGATATATATAACAACGAATTAAAATGTGAGTTAAAAGGAAGACATGATCCTTGTGTAGCTACAAGAGGAAGTGTTGTTGCTGAAGCAATGATGGCTTTAGTTTTAGTAGATATGTTACTGCTAAATATGTCATCACAAATCTCAAATATTAAGAAAGTTTATTCTTAATATTTAAGCAAAACTAAATTTATTCTTTTGGTTTTGGTATCTCTATATAAAACTTAGCACCATTTTGAGTATTTCTAGCATACAAGTTTCCCGCAAAATGTTTCGTAACTATATCATAAGACATATATAGTCCTATTCCAGTTCCTGTTGTTTGATGTTTTGTAGTGAAATATGGTTCAAATATTTTAGGTAAAACATCTGCAGGAATTCCTCCTGCATTATCTTCTATAGTAATAATACAATTATCACCAGTAAAGTTTACCGATAATTTTATCCATTTATCCATAATTTTATTTTCTATTAAAGCATCTTTTGCGTTATTGAATATATTTATAATTACTTGAGATAATTCTCCAGATATTAGTCTAAGTATAGTTGACTTTTCATAATCTATTTCATCAACTAATTCAATCATATTATCTTTTAAAACTACATCCAAAAGTTTTAAAGTTTTTTTAATATCTTTTTCTAAAATAATATTATCTAAAACATAGTCTTCTTTTATAAAATCTCTAAATGTATTAATAGTATCAGATAAATATTCTGCTTGATAAATCATAGATTTTGTATTTTTTATGATTATTTCTTCATCTAATATACCAAGTTCTTGTTGTATTTGCATAGAACTTGCACAAGTAGTTATAACACTTAAAGGTTGTCTCCACTGATGAGCAATATTTGCAATCATATCACCAAGTGATGACATCTTCATAGAATCAAAAATCTTCTTTTCATTTTCAATATTTTTTTCTATTTCTGTTGTTATTCTATCTTCTAAGTTACCATTTAACATTTCAAGTTCATTTGATGAAACATTTACAAGGTGGGATAAAGCCTGAAGAGTAGTAACTTGTGATACATTATTTACTTCATCAATAAAGTTAATATTATTTGTAGTATTAGATTCTTCACTCATAGATAAAACAGTAAGTGTTTCATTTAATAATTTATATTCATTGTTAATTGTGAAAAATTCACCATATGTAAAAAATCCAGAAACATTTGAAATTTTAGTAAAGTTTTTAATATCCTCTGATGCTTGAGAACCTAAAAACCTTCTTCTTGCCATACACGAATATATGAATATATTTTGAGAATCTTTATTTCCAACTTCCACTGCTAAATTATAAGCATCAGTTAAAAGTTCATTTGAATTTCCGACACCAAATCTTACAATAGAATCTTCTTCAATACTTCCAGCAAATACTAAAGAACCATCATCACTTTTTTCTAGAACTGCTCTTGCTATGTCTATATTACCATCTTGAATAATAAGTGGAAATTCGATTCCTATTCCAGGAAGTAAATCCGCTACTTCTTGTCCTAGATATTTTGCATAGAGTTCAACAGGAGTCATTCCATCTACTTCATAAACTCTTCCTTTTTCAGATTTGTTTACTTTAAATTTTCTTCCAATATTTTGCCAAGCAAAACTATATCCATGATTTACTTTTAATTCTTTCGAAGAAATTGAAACACCAACAACAGCATGTGAAATAATCTCATTTTGACAAATAACAAATGTTTCACTAAAAGTTGCATTATCTCCCGCTAGTCCTCCACTTATAACTATATCTTTTACAGAATTTTGAACACCATTTAAAAATTCTTCCCCATTAATATTTAAACCATCTCCAAAAAGAATCATTACTTTTGTATCATCTTGAACTAAGTTGTTTGCTATTGATATTCCCGCTTGATTTGATTGCTTTTTATTTACATCTTTTATTATAGATATTTTTGTCTTACTTTTTTTAAAAGTAGTAAAAGATATAACAATACTATTTGTATGTACTTCATCTTCTATTATTTCACCATCAGTTGTTGAACCAATAATTTTTGCATTTGGTAAAACTTCTAAGATTTTATTTGTGATATCTAACAATAATACTTGGTCTAATATTCCAGAAAAGATTTGAACTAACAATTCATTGCATTTAGATATTCCTTCATTTTGCTCAATAAAAGATTCCATTTGAAATATATTTATAAAATTTAAATTGTATGTCTTCATTATTGCTACTTATCCTTTGTATATATTATACATATAATTTTTGTAATCTGACTTAAATTTAACATTATAGTGGAATTGTAATTAAATTGTAGTTACTTTTAGTTGATAATAGTTATCATTATATTAAGTCTCTTTTAAGTTGATAATGGTTATCATTCTAAAAACAAAAATATAAGGTTTATAATGAAACTTTCAGACTTACAAATCAACCAATCATCTGTTGTTACAAAGATTTCTTGTGTTGCTGATTTAAAACAAAGATTTTATTCATTTGGAATAACTAAAGGGGCAACTATTATGGTTGAAGCTATATCATTGACAAAAAATACAATGGAAATAAATGTAGAAGATACATCTATTGGTATAAGAGTTGAAGAAGCAAATACAATTGAAGTGAAGGATATATAAATGACTCCTATGAGAATAATACTTGCTGGTCAACCAAATGTAGGAAAATCATCTCTAATAAATGCAATGAGTAACTCACGGCTTAAGGTGGGTAACTTTTCAGGCGTGACTGTTGAAAAAACTGAAATATGTTTTGAACACCATTGCCATCTAATAGAGATGATAGATTTACCAGGAACATATTCTATAAATGGTTTTTCGCAAGAAGAAAAAGTTGCTCGTGATTATTTACTAAATGAAAACTATGATGTAATTATAAATGTTATAGACTCTACACATATTACAAGAAACTTACTTCTTACACTAGAATTACTTAACTTAAATAAAAAAATGGTACTAGCCCTAAATATGCATGATGAAGCTCTAAAAGAAGGAATACTAATTGATGCATTTCAGATTGAAGCAATTACAGGAATTCCTACAATTGCAGTTAGTGCAAACACAAATGAAGGTATTGATGATTTACTTGATACAGTTCATCACCTTTATGATGAAGAAAAAAGAGTAAAGTCAAATATTACATATAGTGATGTTATTGAAAATGCTTTATTTGATGTTACAAGCTTTATTGAAAATAAGAACTATAAATTTGAAGATTTAAGTCCAAGAGAGATGGCAATCAAACTACTAATAGAAGATGAAAAATTCTTTAAAGTTATACATGATAAACCAATCTTTATGGAATTACAACCTTTACTTGTAAAATCTATGAACAAAATCTATGCTTATTATGAAACTAAAGATATTATTGATATACAAGCTCAAGAGTACCACTCTATTGCAAGAGGAATAAGAGCAGAAACAGTTACAAGAAGTGATAAGAAACAACCAAAAAGTTTTACAAAAAGAATAGATAATATTCTTATAAATAAATTTGCAGGTATTCCAATATTTTTATTTTTTATGTGGGGATTATTTCAACTTACATTTGAACTTGGTGCTATTCCTATGGATTATATTGATGCTTCTTTTGCTTGGCTTGGTGATGCTGTTGGACAGAGTATTTCTCATGAGGGACTGCGTTCACTTATAGTTGATGGTATTATTGCAGGTCTTGGTGCTGTTGTGTTATTTTTACCAAATATTATTATTTTATATATTGGTATAGCCCTACTTGAAACTACAGGATATATGTCAAGAGTTGCATTTTTACTTGATGGTTTCTTTCATAAGTTTGGATTACATGGTAAAAGTTTCATACCTTTAGTTACTGGATTTGGTTGTTCTGTTCCTGCATATATGGCAACAAGAACACTTAAAAATGAAAAAGATAGACTTATAACACTATTTATAATAGGATTTATGTCTTGTGGTGCTAAGCTTCCTGTATATGTACTATTTGCTGGTGCATTCTTTTCTCCTGAACAAGCAGGAAATGTATTATTTTATATCTATATAGCAGGGGCATTACTTGGACTTGTTATGGCAAAAGTACTTAGACTTACAGTATTTAAAGGGGATGATGAGCCATTTGTAATGGAAATGCCAAAATATAGAATGCCAACTTTAAAACTTATTTATATGATAGTATCTCAAAAAGCTTGGTCATATTTAAAAAAAGCAGGTACATTTATACTTGCAGCGACTATTTTAATATGGTTTGCTTCAAACTACCCAAAGTCAAATAGTGATAGTCAACTTGTACAATTAGAAAATTCTTACTTAGGTCAAATAGGAAAAGCAAGTGAGCCTTTCTTTGCACCACTTGGATTTGATTGGAAACTTTCTGTTGCACTTGAAACTGGACTTGCAGCAAAAGAAGTAGTAGTTGCAACTTTAGGAATACTTTACAATGTAGGAGATGATGTAACAGAAGATTCTGATAAACTTCTAAGTGCTATTAAAACTGAGATTCCATTTGCATCTGCAATTTCATTCATAGTATTTGTTATGATATATCTTCCTTGTTTTGCAGCTTCTATGGTATTTGCAAAGGAAGCTGGTGGATATAAGTACTTAGGTTATTTATTTGTTTTTACAACAACAGTTGCATGGATAATGAGTTATATAGCATACAACATAACATTACTACTTACATAATATGTTTGTAATAGTTCCATTAATTATAATATTTTTATGTTTGTCTTATTTATATGTAA
>DQSS01000072.1 GCA_015663165.1 Arcobacter sp.
AAGTTTTACTTTGAACTTGTTATCATATCTCGTTCTTTTTCTTGACATTATAATACCCCTTTCTTTTTTGTCTTAATGCTTCTAGTCTTTGCATTTTAGTAAAAATTTTTTTGTCTTAATTCTTGGGGTATTATAGTGTTTTAAGCCTCTTTGTTCATACAGCACTTCTTATACTTTTTACCACTACCACAAGGACAAGGCTCATTTCTACCTATTTTTTTATCTCTTATTATAGGCTTAGTTTTTTGTACATCTTTTAGAAATTCACTATTTTGCAAAATTATCTCTTCAAGCTCTTCTGCCATACTATTTGGTCTCTCTCTTAAGCCTAGTTTCATTTCAACATACTCTAAATCTCCACACATTAACTCATCTACCTCTTTAGTTGCAAATGTCTCTCTGATTAACTCTATATACTCATCTTCTGTTAATTTGATTAGATGGCAAATTGCAGTAGATATCACTTCTGGATCTGTAGTCTCATTTTTAATATATCTTATAAAAATCTCAATTACCCTATCTTTACAAGATTCATCACTTTGTGCAAAGTTTAACAAACCGTCAAATATATAATTTACCTCATACCCCTCTACATTATCAAAAATATACTTTTCAAAATAGTCTAAACCTTTAGCATCTATGCTTTTTACATAATACTCTATACTTTCCAAAAAATAATCACTATCATCTGCCTCATTTTCAACTCTTTTTAGAATATATGGTATAGATTCCACAGACTGCAATAATCCAAGTAGATTAACAGCATGCACAGAAGCAAAATAGAGTTCATCATAAATATATGCATCACAATCTTCACCTTCTGTACTCAAATAAAACAGATCATATCTATCATCAGTTGCCAACTTTAAAAGCTCAGGTATGTCATCTTGCGTAAAATTAAATTTACTATAATCAGGCAAACGAGTATGCCTAAGCGGTTCTTCACCGAAGTCAAATAGTTGCAAAATTTTTGCACTATAATCTTTTCTAAACATATCTCTTTTTTGCATAATCTATCCTCCTTACTTAATAATTACACTATTCTATATCACTAGGAACGAAAAGTTGTGGATTGTGTGAAAGTTTAAAATAGAGTTTCTCAAAATCTGTACTAAAAATTGAGAATATACGATTGCTGGTTATTTTTTTTGTAAAAGGAATTACTTGTAAAAAATCTTTCTGTGTTGCCAACTCTCTTATAGGATTTTTTTGTCCTTGAATAACTTGCATCTTTTTTGAAAATATATTTGAAAGATTTTCATAATGGTTGAGTATGAAACTCTTTTTCTCATATTTTCCATCAGGTTCATAATCGAGTAGTTCAATATCTAAATCAAGTTGAGAAGCAACATCAAAAACTGTAGTAGAGATTATCTCCATATTCTTCTCTTCAGAAAGAATTACAACTAACTTATTTAAATGCATTAAAGAGGTTTGACTCAATTGCAAAACAGGCTTTTTAACGGAAAAGAAAATCTCTTTATATAAATTTTTACTAAAAATATCATTTCCGCATATAATAAGTCCAATATTATATTTTGCAATATCACTGTTTATGACTTTATCTTCACTTTCATAACTGTAATCTATTATAGTTTCAATATTTTCATTATCTAAAGATTTAATCTTTTCAAGAAGTTTTACTTCAGTAGGATTATTAACACGGATGATAAGTTGTCTTCCTTTTATACGCTTATGAAGATATGTAACTTGTTCTAAACAATTTAAAATACACTCTTTGTCTTCTCTTTGCATATCAAGATATAAATATAGATTTTCTCCAAATGGAGCAGGAAACTGCCCTAACTCCTGTTTAATCTCTTTAAATACAGACTCCAGAACAGAAGACTTTCCAACTAAAAGAAGTACATCATTTGGTTTAATCATTAAAGATGGTGTAGGAAGTATCAATTTATTAGAGCGATATAAACCTACTATACGCCACTGATTTTGAATGATAGTACCAATATGTCGATATACATATGAGCTACCAAATGGAACTAAAACTTCCATTATCTCACCCTGCCCTAAACCTACATTTTGAGCAATAACAGGGACATTAGGCAAGAAATCATACAGACGACTTGCAAGTAACTCATTTGCGTCTATATTTAAAAGGTTTTCATCATCGAAAACTATACCCCACTTATTGAAAAAAGTTACTCTGGTAAAAGGTTTATCTCTTCTTATATTCCTATACGACTCCTCTGCATCAACTCTATTTTTCATAATTATAAAAACATCATCAAAATCACGTTTTAAAATTTTCGATAATTTTATATAGCTAGTAGGATCAAAAGTATAAAACTTAAAAAAAGAGTGCTGATTTTTTGGCAAAATAGACTTGTCAAATGTGATAACAGTGTAACAGTTGGTACTGATAAATGTTTCACTTATACGATGTAAAAAATGTTTTGCTACAATTCCATCAGCAAGAATCAATATATTTTTCATAGCAACATTATAACCAATTAGGAAAAATAAATGAAATTCAACCTTGATGCCATTGATGGAAATGCGCGTGCCTGTACTATTCAAACTGCTCACAGTACCATACAAACCCCCGTATTTATGCCGGTTGGAACAAGTGCAGTAGTTAAAGCTCTTGATACAAACGATATGCGAGAAATACTTGATACTCAAATTATTCTTGCCAATACTTATCATCTATATCTAAGACCTGGGGATGAGACAGTAGCAAAACTAGGTAAACT
>DQSS01000378.1 GCA_015663165.1 Arcobacter sp.
CTGGACTTGCTATTACAATATATATCACTATAGATAAAATAATGCTTGGGCAAATATTGGGACAAAGTTATGTAGGTTACTATAGTATGTCAGATAGATTAGTTAGAATAGCTATGGGTATAGCTCTTGCATTGGCAGTGACAATTACTCCAAGATTAGCATATTATTATCAACATGACAAAAGTAAATATTTTGAATTATTAAACAAGTCAACAAAGTTTATTTTAATGCTTACAATTCCAATGTTCATAGGAATATCACTTATGGCTAATGATATAGTTTTATTGGTATTTGGCAAAGAATTTTTACCTGCAGTATTGACATTAAAAATATTATCTGCATTTTTAATAATAGTACCATTTGCAAATATAATGGGACTGCAAGTCTTAAATGTGATGGGGGAAGCAAAAAAATATACAATAAGTGTTATAGTCACTGTAGTAATAAACATTATACTCAACTTTATTCTCATAGTGAAATTTAAACATCATGGGGTTGCGGCTGCTTCCATTGTGGCTGAAATAGTAGGTGTACTAGTCCAAGCTTATTTTGTGAGAAAGTTATTTAAATTAGATATTATTTTTGATAGAAAGATACTAAATTATTTTATTGCTTCTCTAGTAATGGGGATTTTTATATTTATGCTTGGTACATTAGATATATATATAGTATATAAAGTTTTGGTTCAAACTGTAGTTGGAATTGTCAGTTATTTTGGTATATTACTCCTATTTAAAGAGAAAATACTTGTAGAACTTATATTGAAGATTAGTAGGAAATAGAAACAATGAATAGAAAAACGATTATCTATACGGGTGGATTTGAACTTCCCGATAAAAATGCTGCAGCCCAAAGAGTTTTGGCAAATGCTAAAATATTTAGAGAGTTAGGATTTAATGTTGTATTTGTAGGTATCGATAAAGCTTTGCCAACGGATACCCACATAAAAGATACTAAATCATCCTTTCAAGGCTTTGAAACATGGGCTATACCCTACCCTTCCAGTAAAAAATTATGGCTAACGCATATAACATCAATTCGTCATATAGAATATATTGTAGAGCATCACTATAAAGAAATGCTCTATGGTATCGTAGGGTATAACTATCCAGCCTTGGCATTATATAGAATCAACAAAATGTGTACTTCTAGAGAGTTACTTTTTATGTCTGATACTACAGAATGGTATGAAAGCACTGGTGGTGGAATACTGTTTAATACTATAAAATGGTTAGATACTAGTTTTAGAATGCGATTTGTGCAGCCTAAATCAGATGGGATTATCACCGTTAGTAGATATTTAACAAATTTTTATACAAAGAGAAATTGCATTACAGTCGAGTTACCTACTTTGTATGATGTAAGTAGTTTACATCACATAGACGTGGTATCCAAGAAAGATGATATTGTAAGGTTGATGTATGCTGGCAGTGCTTTTAATCTTTCTCGTATAGATAAAAACCGAACAAATATTAAAGATAGACTTGATAAAATTATTACAATGTTGTATAAAGTTTTTAAACATAAAAAAAACTTTACACTAGACATCTATGGATTAACTCAAGGAAATTATCTAACAGTTTTTCCAGAGCATACAGATATTTTACTTGCACTAGAAGGTCATATTATGTTTCATGGAAGAAAACCTCATGTTGAAATCATTCAAAACATTCAAAAAAGTGATTTTACGATTTTTATAAGAAATATAGATAGAGTTATAGAAGCAGGTTTTCCAAGTAAGTTTTCAGAGTCAATATCTTATGGTACACCAGTCATTTCAAATATGATTAGTAATATAGAACCTTATGCCATTGAAGGTAAGAATAGCTATACTATTAGTTTGAACGATAACGAGAAACAAGTAGGAAAAATGATTGAAATCTTAAGTCTAAATATAGATGAGCGAAAAAAAATGAAAAAATATTGTTTAGAAAATAAAATATTTGACTATAGAGATTATATTGATTTGACAAAATATTTTTTCCAAAAGATAGAGAAACACAAATGAAAATATTAAGATTATTAAAAATATTTACTGTTCCCTTTAAACTTCTTCAAGCACAACTTTATCCTGTAAAATATGCGAAAAGACTAGGTGTGGTAATGAAAGGTTCAGTAACTATATATGGCAGTAGTTACAAGATGTTTAGTTCAGAAGCATTTTTAGTTACACTGGGAGATAACGTATATATTAGCTTAGATGCCAAATTCATTTGTCATGATGGCTCAGTATTACCTTTTAGAAAAGATATTCCTGATTTGGATATTACGAAAAGAATCAATGTTGGAGATAATGTTTTTATTGGGTTAGGTGCCTTGGTATTGCCAGGAGTCACCATAGGGAATAACTGTGTAGTCGGTGCATATGCTGTTGTAACCAAAGATGTTCCTGACGGCATGATAGTCGGAGGAAACCCCGCAAGAGTGATTAAGAAAACATCTGAATATCTCAAGAAAGCTGAAGAAGATTCTATACATATAGGTCATCTAACTGGTAAAGATAAAGTAAAGAGATATAAAGAAATTTTCAACATCAAATAAGCCCTATTTTGGCTATAAAGGGTTAACTATATCATGAAACAAAAACTAATTAGAATTACAACTGTCCCTATGTCTTTAAAAATACTCCTGAAAGACCAATTAAAATTTATGAATCAACATTTTGAAGTTGTGGGTATTTCTAGTAGAGGAGAGGAACTTTTTGATGTGCAAAAAGATGAAGGCATACGAACTGTAGCACTTGAGATGAGTAGAGAAATAACGCCTTTCAAGGATTTCTTTTCATTGATGAAAATGATTTTTGTACTGTTAAAAGAAAAGCCCAC
>DQSS01000242.1 GCA_015663165.1 Arcobacter sp.
CAATCCCCACGAGCCACATCAACGCAATGGTCGAAGCGTAAACGATGGGAATGCTCATCATAATGACGATGATTTGACGGAAACTTGCCAAGAAGAGAGATAATAGTATATGTTGAATTATTAAAAGTGAATAATACTTTCTATTACTATAATTATTTAGAAACAAGATATAAAATTTAATTATTAGATATAATAATCTTCAGGATTATAAAGGGGCTATTTATGTTGAAAATTCCTAAAGAAGATGAAGAATTACTAATAGAATTAATTCAAGAAAAAAGACTTTCAAAAGAGCTGATTTTTGAGCTTGTAGGAAAAGCTGTTAAGTATAGGTATGAAACTAGACCTATTGGCTTTCAAAGTGATGTTTCTGATTTAATTACAGAATATGCAAACAGTAAAAAGGAGTTGAATTGATTTTAAAAAAACTTATTATTCATAATATGTTTGCATATCAAGGTAAAATAGAATTAGATTTAGAGCCTAAAAAAGATAAAAATATTATTTTAATTGGTGCGAGAAATGGTAGAGGGAAAACTTCACTTTTACGAATTATCAGAATTTTAATACATGGTTTAAAAGAAAATGTAGAGTTTACACTTCAAGATGAAAAATTAAGACCAAATGATTATGCTTTAGGAAATAAACGATGGAAAGGAATTTTTCATAATAGCTTTAAAGTTGATACTTCATCTGTAAAAGGAATTTTAGAGTTTGAAGGTAAAGAATTACTTATTGAAAGAAAATTTGAAAAAAATAGAAGTAGTTTTGATGAGAATCTTATAGTTACTTTTAATTCAAAAAAAGAGTTAGACCCTCAATATTTTTTAAATAATATTATCCCAAAAGATTTTGCACAATTTTTCTTTTTCGATGGAGAAAAGCTTGAATCAATTATGAATACAAATGATTTAAAAATTAAAGAGTCATTAGAAGTTCTTTTAAATATTAAAACTTATGAAAAGCTTATTGAAAAAATAAAAGAGTCAAAAAGTAAATATAAAAAACAAGTGCAATTTACCAAAGGAGAAAAAGAAATTGAAAGATTGAAAATTCAACTTACAGGTCTAAAAAAAGATACAGAAATCAATGAAGATAATATACAACAGATTAATAAAGAAATTAATGAAATAGAAAATACGGTAAATAATATATCTGAACAAACTATAAATTTAATAGTGGATAAAAAAGTTGATATTAAGCCTCTTCAAGATAGAAAAGAGCAAATAGAAAAAGAGTTAGTAGATTTAAAATCTAATATATCTGATAAAGTTAAAAGTACAGAATTATTTATTTTAATGTTAGAAAACTTATCTAAAAACTATTTACATAAATTAGAAGATGATACAGTCAATTATCAATTAGATGAACAATTAAAACTTTTTAAAAGAACATTGAATTCTATTGTTTCTAAAATTCAAAATAACATATTTGATTCGGATATTGAAGAGATACCTACTGAGTATAATTTAGATTTTGATACAACAGAGTTTTATCAACAACGAATCAAAGATGAATCAGATAAAGCATGGATAGATTTTAAACAATCTAAACAGAAAAGTATAGATAAGCAAATTATTTATTACAATGAAGAAAATAGAGTTTTTTTGAAAAATGTATTTGAATCAAGAATAGCTATATATGATAGAATCATAAAAATGAAATCTTTGGGAAAAGAGTTGAAAATTATAGATGAAAAACTTGAAAATGAAACAGAATATGCAAGTAAAAATGATTCTATTATAGAAAAAAGACAAAAAGAAAAGGCTAGATTAGAGGAAGAAAAATCATTAAAAATTGAAAAAAGAACAGAAGTAAAATTAGTTAATGATAAAAAACTACGAGAAAATAAAAGTTTAGAGTTAGAAATTAGGCTTTTAGAAACTAAATTAACTTTATCTAAACCTGTTTTAAATGCTCAAAACTTATCTGATGAATTGATTAGTTTTTTTGAAGAATTTAAACATCAGCTTCTTAATAAAAAAGTTGAAAGTTTAGAAAATGAGTTCAATAGATATATTGTAGAGTTTGCTCACGATGAAGAGTGGATAAAGTATGTAAAAATTGATAAAAACTTTGAAATCAAAATAGTTGATTTTTTAGAACGAGAAATGCCACTTAATTCTCTTTCAGCAGGACAAAGACAAATATTGGCAACAGCTCTTATTCAAGCATTAGGTTCAGTTTCACAAGTAAAATCTTTTATTTGTATAGATACGCCATTAGCTAGACTTGATAAAGAGAATCGAAAAACAATTATTTCAAACTACTATCCAAATGCTTCAAAGCAAGTAATTATACTTTCAAGTAATACTGAAATTGACCCTTTAAAAGAAGAGTATGCCGAGATGAAAAAGTTTATTGCAAAAGAGTATACCATCGTTTCAAATGAATATAAATCTTTTTTTGAAAATGGTTATTTTCAAGAAAGTAATAGGAAGTAAAATGGCACAAGTTAATATTAATGCGAATATAAGTCGCAAAGATACTATAGATATGATGATTGCTAAAATGCAAATATTTTTTGAAGTCAAATTTAAGAATTTTCATATTTGGCAATTGGCTTTTTTCTTATCCCTGAAATCAAATTTATCAGAAGAAGAACTAAAGTTATACGAGAATGAAAAAACAAAAGACTCAATAAAAATGAATTTAGATACTATTTATGATGATAATACTAAATATCTTTTTATCAATTTATTATCAATAGTTCACAACAAAAAGATTGATATAAAAGATGAGTTCCCAAATTTACTAAAACTTCATTGTCGTCATGGATTTGATATCTTAGATGAAAGATTAGAAGATATGAATTCAAATGATAGTATTATAGATTTTTTTATAAATGAACTTGAAGTACCTGAAAACATAAAAAATAATCAATCAATTAATGATGAGCTTATTTCTAAATTTAAAAAAGCACTACAAGAAATAAAAGCTCCATTAAAGTTTATTGAGGCTAAATCTTTTGATAGAACTGATAAGCTTTATTATTATATTGAAGATTTGAATTATGCTACTAAGACAAAATTGTATAGTCCTAATCTTATAATCCAATTAGAGACAGCTACAGCATTAAGAGATAAAATATATATCCAACCAACAAAAAAAGAGCAGACTATCGCTATAAATATTAAAAAAGATAATCAACCAATTTATATTTCAGATTATCATGAAGATATGAATAACAAAGATTTATCTCTTATTATTGGTATGGATGATGAAGATAATATAGAAATAGTAGATTTAAAAGATTTAGTGCATCTTTTAGTTGGAGGAACTACAGGAAGTGGAAAAACTGTATTTTTACACTCTTTAATTTATCAATTAATTCAAAAGGATATAGAACTTTATCTTATTGATGGTAAAAATGGTTATGAATTTGGGCAATATAAAGATGATGCCAATGTAGTGATTGAGAATGATGAAATTGTTGGTGTAATTAAAAAAATTATAGAGGATATGGAAAATAGATATACTTATGATTATCTTGCTGATTCAAAACCTATTGTTGTTATTGTTGATGAGTTTGTAGATTTAATTATGCAAAAGAAAATTATAGAAGATTTATTTGTAATGTTAGCTCAAAAAGGAAGAGGTGCTAAGATTCATTTAATTTTAGCTACACAAAGACCAGATAGTAGTATTTTAAAAGGTGTGTTACGTTCAAATCTGCCATCACGAGTTGCATTTAAAGTTCAAAAATCTACAGAGAGTAAAATTATTTTAGATGAGACAGGTGCAGAGAACTTATTTGGAAAAGGGGATATGTTGTTTTCTGATGGGAAGGAAATTAAGAGGTTACAGGGGTTTTTAGTTGAGTAAGGAATATAAATAATGAAAAAATGTACCTTTTTAAATCCTGATAGAGGAGAATTCTTAATATGGTTTTTTCTTGGTGTAGGAATCACCTCTGTTATATGGCTTATAGTTTTTGTGGTTCCCCTGCCGAAAGAATATACGGAGATAGTTAAAGATGGATTATCTTCAGCTATTACAGTCATTATTGCTATTCCCTCTGTTATTTTAGTTCTTTGTCAAATGAAACAGGAGCAATTGATTCAAAGACAAACAAATACATTGCAATTGATTGATAATACATTATATAATCATTTTGAAAAAATTAATTCTCAAATAGAAAGTATAAAAAACAAAGCTTCATCGGACTATGAAAGAATAAAAGAAAAAATTCCTTTTGATACACAATATGATAATATAGGGACAGAAGATGTTGAACCTAATGATAATTATACAGAAGCAGAAAAAGAAAAATATCAAATTCAGAAAGAAAGAAATCAAAGTATAGATAAAATTTTAGATGATTTTTTTAAATTTATTTATGACATTGAAATTAAAATTGAATATGATATTGTTGATGAGAATCTAATAAAAATATATTTTAAAGATAAAATAGAAAATATATTTATTGCAAAGACAAAAACAAAATTATCTTTAGAAAATGATATAGATAATATAGTTTTAGTAAATGATTTTAAAAGAGAAAAAGTTGTTAACTTATCTCAACGATGGTATGGAAAAAATTATATAGAAATAAAAGAATTATTAAAGGATTAAACCATGAAAAACCTACCAATAGGAATCCAAACCTTTGCAAAAATAAGAGATAAAAAAGAAAATTATATCTATATAGATAAAACAGATTTAGCTCTAAACCTTATAACCAGTAGTGGCTACTACTTCCTTTCACGCCCACGCCGTTTTGGTAAATCTCTTTTTTTAGATACGCTCAAAGATATATTTGAGGGCAAAAAAGAGTTGTTTGAGGGGCTTTATATTTATGATAAGTGGGATTGGGAGACTACTTATCCTGTTATTAAAATTAGTTTTGGTGCAGGGGTTATTGAAGATAGAGCTGATTTAGATAAACGGATTTTCAATATTATTAAAACTAACCAAGAAAAGTTAGAAATAGAGTGTGATGATATTGAGGATAGTAGAGAGTGTTTTCTTCAATTAATTAGATTGGCTTACAAAAAATACAATCAAAAAGTAGTCATATTAATAGATGAATATGATAAGCCTATCTTAGATAATATAACAGATAAAGAGTTGTCAAAAGAGATACGAGACAGATTAAAAAATATTTATTCCGTAATAAAAGATAGTGACCAATATATAAAGTTTGCATTTCTAACAGGGGTTAGTAAATTCTCAAAAGTAAGCCTTTTTTCGGGGTTAAATAACTTAGAAGATATATCATTAGATGCACGATATGCAACCATCTGTGGATATACCCATAGTGATGTAAAAGAGACTTTTTCTGAACGCTTAGATGGTGTTGATTTAGACGAATTAAAAAGGTGGTACAATGGTTATAATTTTTTAGGCGAAGGTGTTTATAATCCTTTTGATATTTTACTTTTCTTCTCTAAAGGTCAACTATATAGACACTATTGGTTTGAGACGGGTAGCCCAGCATTTTTGATTGAGATTTTAAAAGAGCAGAAATACTATTTGCCAAATTTAGAAAATATCTATATGAGTGAGACTGATTTAAGTAGCTTTGATGTGGATGATATAAAGTTAGAAACCCTTCTTTTTCAAACAGGTTA
>DQSS01000150.1 GCA_015663165.1 Arcobacter sp.
AAAGTGTGGTTCTATTAGTTTTATTATATTATTTTTTGAAACAGTATTCATCTAGTTCCTTTTTTATTTTCTCTACATCATTTCTTCTATACTTTGGGTATCTCTCCCATAGTTTAGTATTTTGTATAGAGATATCAGGATTAAAAAACTTTTTCTTTTGAGTGTGATATTTTTCATCTATTTCAAAAAAAGCATATAATTTACTAAGTGTTACATCATAATTATATATTAAATCTTCAAACATTATATATGCTATATTTTTATGTACTTTTTCAATTTTTTTATGTTCTCTCATTGTTCTATACCAGCTAATATATTCATCAATGTTAGTTGTATCACATATGTAGGCAGCTTTTTTCCAATGAAGCTCATTCAGTAAAAACAGATCTCTCGGATCCCTATCTACTATCACCACTTTTAGATTTTCTACATAGTTTAGGTATCTCTTGGCATTCATGGCAGGAGTCAGCTGATCAATCGCGATAAAATCATATCCTTTGTCTAAAGTATCAAAAAGTTTTTTTGTATATTTTTTAGTTTCAGTATAAAATCTTTCTACATGTGGTATAGAATAAACTTTCTCATCCCTTGGAAAATATGGAGAAAATTCTTCAAAATCTTTATTTAATATTTTTGCAAATATCTTTTGTGCCAAAGGACTTACTTTAAACCAAAATAGCTTTTTAAACTTACTATCAAGCTCATAATAACTTATAGACTTTTGAAATTTTGCATCTATTAGATTTTCTATATATTCTAGTGAATTTATTTTATAATTTTTAAAAAATTTACTATAATATTTGTCATACTCATCAATATATTTTTTAAATCTTTTTATAGCTAGATTTACTCTTGATCGATGATTTCCATCTATCAAAAAATATTCTAAATCACTTATACCGTTGTAGTCTTGCAAAAACCAAAACTCGACATCACCAAGAGACAGACCATTGCTAAATTCTTTCAATAAATCTGTTATTGCACTACTTCCTGTTCCACCATATCCCGTACAAGTTATAATTTGCCTATTCATTATTAAGCCCTAAAATTGGTTTCCATTTTTGCTCAATATTTTCAATATAAAATTCTTTTACCAACTCTTTTGACTTTTTACCCATTCTTTCTCTTAAACTTTTATCAGCAATTAAAGATTTAATATTAATAGCTAATTGCTCAATATCTCCTATATCACACAATAAACCATTTTTATTATCTTTAACCAAAAACAATGAACCGACATTTTTAAATGCAACTATAGGTAAACCACACTCCATCGCTTCTATTGTAACCATGCCAAAACCTTCCTCTCTTGAAGACATTACGCTAATTGAACTATTTAAATATAGTGATTTCACATCTTTCTGTTGTGGTATCATCTCAATATACTTTTCAAGAGACAAGTCTTTAATCTGATTTTCTAAAGCTAATTTCTCATCACCACTACCAACTATTTTTAATTTCCATTGGGGATATTCTTTAGCAATACTTTTCCATGATTCAATTAATAAGTCAAATCCTTTTATATAGTCAAGTCGCCCAACTGCAAGTACAACTTTTTCATTATATGTTGGAATAATATCACTTCTAAATGTAACTGGATTAACTATATAAGTTATCTTTTTTCTAATTTCACTAAAATACTCAGGAATAATAGCATTTACAATTTTTCTTTTTTTGGACATCAATATTCTTTTATTATAACTATCATAATCATCAATAAGTGCAATAATATTATCAAAAGTATAGTTAATCATATAATTTAGTAAGCTATTATACATAGTTTTAAAATCACTACTTCCACCATGTGCTATATAAACCAGTTTTAAACTTTTGTCAATCAGTCCCATTTTTTTCAATGTAAATAAATAACTTACATATAGCCCTTTATTAAAAATCAATACTTCATTTTTTCTATTTCTTAAAAAATTGTATATTTTAAAGATTGTTTTGATTTTTGATTTTTGTTTAAATTTATCTATACCCAAAATAGAATATTTAACTCTTTTATCAAAATCATAAAAAAGAGGAACATTTATATTTGAGACTATTTCCACTTCATGCTCATTATTAACAAAATAATTACTCCATAGATTAATTACCCTAGCTGGTCCACCCATTTCCATTGTTGCATTAAAAAAAACTATTTTTATCATTATTTACCTCGTATAATTATTTTCACAAAATCCAATAGAGACAATTTAACCAGTATACTTCTCAGATACTTCTTAATCATGTTTAGCAAATTTCTTAATTTTATTCTTATTAGATTATCTTCTTTTTCCAAATAAGAATTTAATTTATCGTAATCATTTAGTATAGTTTTTTCATCTACTGTATTTAGTCTATATAGAGAGAAAATAATTTCATTAGATTTTTTGCTTTTAAATCCATATTGTTTCATTAAATTTGTTAATGATGTAACTGAAAAATAATAAATATGCGGTAATGTAATAAAGTTTAATAAATCGAATTTATGAAATGAATTATGATGTAAATTGTAAATTCCGGGTACTCTTAAAAATAAGCTACCGTTATCTATTAAAATTCCTTTTATTTTTTCTAAATGTGAATCTAAATCACTGATGTGTTCAAAAACACTGTTGTAAATTATCAAATCAAACTTTATATCTGTTTGAAAATCAGGTAAATCAATATTCATCAAGTTTAGAGAGTGTATATTGTTACCATAATTGATAGCATCTATCCCTAAGTCTAGCCCAATTACATTGTGTCCTAATTCCTTGAACATCTGTACTGCCCCCCAGAACTACAACCAACTTCTAATATATTTAATGTTCTTGAGAAATCAATTTCATCTTTTAAAAAAGGATAAATACTATTTTTTGCATTGTTGTACTGTGATTTAAATGACTCATCAAAACCTACAGAATAACCAATATCTAAATCATTAAAATGGTGAATATAGAAATCGTTATAAGACTCCTGATTTAATCTTTTACTCGCATATAAAAAACCACAATTTTTACATAAGCTAATCTCATGAGGTAATCCATATTTATCTTTTTGAGAAATTTCTTTTTTATTATCAGATTTACAAATAGGACAATTTATATTTTCAAATTGATACATGCCACTATCAATTTTTTCTAAAATCTCTTTTTTTGCTTTAATTTGAAATTCATTTAATTCCTCACACTCTTTACCATCAAATTTAAATCTACTACTTAACATTTACACTCCCTATTAATTTTTTAATTATTATTTTAAATAATATTACTATATTATCTAATACTACTTTAGGTGTTTTAACTATAATTTTTCCATCGGCTACTTCTATATCTTCACAACTATTTAGTGTATGAAATGCAATATACCCTTTTGGTGGATATATTTCTTTATGTAAATGCTCATTATAGGTATTTACTGTTAATGAATCTACTTCCATTATATTTACTTTATAACCATATCGCACTTTACAATCTTGGGAAACCCTATATAATTTATTATTCTCACTGTAAAATTGACCGCCCATTCTTGAATAAGTTTTATCTGCTACTACGGGATTTTTATGTAATTGTTTAAAATCTTTATTTAACAAATGATCTGAGGTAAATATTGAAAGATTTTCACTATGTAAGCAATTTACATTAGCATATATATTTGCAAAAAGATACCATAAGTTATCTTTTTGCACAAGTACACTATCTGCTGCATTTATGTTACAAACTAAAGTTTTAATTTTTTTTAACTTATATGAAAACTGCTCAAATTCATATAAGTCTATAGAGTTATTTGCATGGGTTTCTGGTATCATATAATATTTATCTAGATATTTAAATACATTTGGAAATGATAAATGATAATCTTTTTTTAAACATATTTGTACATTATCTAAAGTTTTTTTGATTTTATCTAGTTCTCCAACACATAAATAACCATGCCTTTTTTTTATATCAAACTCTTCAAAGAAAATAAAATATTTATCATTCTCCTTTACTATAAATGTATCGGCACGACTTACATTAGATGGTTGTTTTAATCTTATCCATTCATTACTACTTTTATCTTTATACAAGATAAACCATTGATGTGTTGAAAATATAATCCA
>DQSS01000173.1 GCA_015663165.1 Arcobacter sp.
AACTAAGTCTATGTGTTCATAATCTTTTTTAAATGTATTTAATGCATCTAATCCATCATTGTGAAACAATAGTCTTTGGAAATGTGTTTTGAAAAATTCTTTATTGTGTTCTATGTTAGCTGAATTATCTACATATAGTATAGTTAATGTTTTTAGAAAATTCTCATATGTGCTCATAAACTTAAATCCTTATTATAAAAATAGTATATCATATAATAATGACAAAATAATGTCAAACTGTTTATAAAATACACATTTTTGCACATTAAGCCCATATTTACAAAGAATTAGCTAAAATCGCGGATATTTAACTAAAGGATTTTTATACAATGATTGATTATAAAGATAGCTTACTATTACCAAAAACTGATTTCCCAATGAGAGGGAACCTTCCTGAAAAAGAACCAAAGCAGTATAAACTTTGGGATGAACAAAAAGTTTATGACAAAATGAAAGCAAATAGAAAAGGCTGTGAGAGCTTTACACTTCACGATGGACCTCCTTATGCAAATGGAAATATTCATATTGGACATGCTTTAAACAAAATACTTAAAGATATTATTGTTAAGTACCATTATTTTGATGGTAAATCTGTACGATTTGTACCAGGTTGGGATTGTCATGGTCTTCCTATTGAACAAAAAGTTGAAGAGAAGCTTGGGGAAGAGAAGAAGAAATCAATTCCAAAATCTACTTTAAGAAAAATCTGTAGAGAACATGCAAGTAAATTTATAGATATACAAAGAAAAGAGTTCAAAGCTCTTGGTATTTTAGCTGATTGGGAAAAGCCATACTTAACTATGGACTTTAGATTTGAAGCAAATATCTTTAGAGAACTTATTGCTATATCAAAAAAAGGTCTTTTAGTTCAAAGAAGTAAACCTATTCATTGGTCATGGGCAGCTCAAACTGCACTTGCTGAAGCTGAAATCGAATATAAAGATAAAGTTTCTCCTTCTATTTATGTTGCATTTGCTTTAGAAAATTCTTCTGATAGCGTTATTATCTGGACAACTACACCTTGGACACTTCCTGCAAACTCTGGAATCGCTTTAAATGGTGAAGAAACTTATGTAAGAACTACAGATGGATATGTTGTTGCCAAAAAACTTTACAATTTCTGTATTGAAAATGAAATTGTTAAAGGTGAAATGGCTGAAGATGTTAATCCTAAAACATTAGAAAATACATTTGCTATAAATCCTTTAAACAATAGGAAATCAAAAATTATCTTAGGTGAACATGTACTTATGGATAGTGGTACTGGTGCAGTTCATACAGCTCCTGGACATGGTGAGGATGATTATAAGGTTGGATTAAAATATGATTTAGAAGTATTGATGCCTGTAGATGCTGTTGGAAAATATGACAACACAATTGTAAGAGAAAAACTTCTTCCAAATCCAGAACAATATGTAGGTATGCATGTATTTAAAGCAAATGATGTTGTTATGGAACTTTTAGGAGATAAACTTCTAAAAAGAGTTGATATAACTCACTCATACCCACACTGTTGGAGAACACACAAACCTGTAATCTTCAGAGCAACTAAACAATGGTTTATTGCTATGGATGAATCTTATGGAAAAGAGCAAAATACCCTTAGACAAAATGCTCTAAATGCACTTGACGGTGTGTCTTTTTATCCAGAACATGGGAAAAATAGATTATCTTCTATGTTAGATGGTCGTCCTGATTGGTGTATTTCTAGACAAAGAGATTGGGGAGTGCCTATTGCATTCTTTAGGAATAAACTTACTGATGAGATTATATATGATGAACAAGTACTAAACTATGTAGCTATGATATTTGATATGAAAGGTGCAGATGCTTGGTATGATTTAAGTATTGAAGAACTTTTATATCCAGGATCTGGACTAAATCCTGATGACTTAGAAAAAACTATGGATATTTTAGATGTATGGTTTGATTCTGGATCTACACAAAATGCTGTATTAAGAAGCAGAAACTATGATGCAGGAACATTCCCAGCTGATATGTATCTTGAAGGAAGTGACCAACATAGAGGTTGGTTCCAATCTTCACTTTTAGCTACTATGGCATCAAATGAAATAGCACCTTATAAATCAGTTTTAACTCATGGATTTACTGTAGATAGCAAGGGTGAAAAAATGTCTAAATCAAAAGGTAATGTTATGGCACCTGAAAAAGTGCTAAAACAATATGGTTCTGAAATACTTAGACTATGGGTTGCAATGAGTGATTATCAAAGTGATTTAAAAATATCTGATGAGATACTTAAACAAATGGGTGAGCAATATAGAAAAATAAGAAATACTATAAGATTTCTTTTTGCAAATATATCTGACCTTGATGAAATTGCACCACTTGAAACATTAGGTCAAACTGATAAATGGATTTTAAATAGATCAAAAGATGTATTTGAATCTATTGATGCAGATTTTAAATCTTATGAATATTCAAGAGGATTAAATAAATTAAATAACTTCTTAGTAGCAGACCTTTCAAATATCTATTTAGATGTATGTAAAGATAAACTTTACTGTGATGCAAAAGATAGTAAAGAAAGAAGAGCATCTCAAAGTGTTATGGCTATGATAGCAAAAGCACTTATTGGTACACTTGCTCCAATACTTACATATACTATGAATGAGCTTATCTCTTATGCACCAGACTTTATTAAAGGTGAAGCATCTGATATATTTGATTTTGAAAAGTTTGTATTCCCTGAAGTTACAAGTGATTTCAATGAAGAAGTGATGCTTGAAGCAAAAGAAAAATTCAATGAATCAATTGAATCTTTAAAGAAAGATAAAACTATTAAGTCAACTTTAGAATTAGTTCTTTATACAGATTGTGAAGATATACTTTCTCTTCCAAGCACTCAAGCTGAAGATTGGTTTATCGTATCTAAAGTTATGAAATCATTTGAAGATGGTGCAATAGCTAAGTTTACTGTTGGAGATGCTAAGTTTGAAGTATACAACGGTAGCAAAGCAAAATGTCCAAGATGTTGGAAATATAGATCAGCAGATGAAGAGTCACTTTGTAAAAGATGTGATGAAGTAGTAAACTAAAATGACTGAGCCAGTAAGCTTAACTTTTATATTCCAAACAATAGGTGTAATACTTGCAGTTATTGCTTTAGGAGTTGTACTAGTACTTACAAATAAAAGAAATAAAAATAAAAATAAAAAGGATTTTTAAATGATGCCATTTACAGATGAAGACTTACAAGAACCCGTAAGTAATATAATAAAAACAAAAATAGCACCAATGCTAGCACAAGATGGTGGAGCGATTGAACTACTTAAAATAAAAGATGCAAAAGTATATATACAACTTCAAGGTGCATGTGTAGGTTGTGCTGCAAGTAGTAGTACTCTTAAATTTATCGTTGAAAAGAATTTAAAAGAACTTATACATCCAGAGTTACAAATAGTAAATGTATTACCAGGAATGGAAGATAGTATCTAGATGATAAAAGTTGCTGATTTAATTCTAAATGCAAATGAATTCTTTATTTCACAACAATACGATAAAGCATTGTTTTTATATTCTCAAGCATCATCATTTGAACCTACAAATATAGAGTTTCAAATATATGCATTATTTTGTGATATAGCAAGTGAAGATGAGCAAAAAGCTCAGAGTTTATTTGAGCATTTTTCTATACATAAAGAACTAGATTTTGAAGCAGCAATCACACAAATCCAAGAAACTATCAATGCCTTTGATGGTGACAATGACTTAATGATAAAGTTACTTCATGATATCTCAACACAAAACTTAGAATCTCTTGATGCAATAGATTATGTTGATTTTTTAGAGCTTGTAGAATCAAGAGAATCATTTAGAGTAGCCTATGAAGATATTATGTTCTCAACAAAAGTAGCAATAAAATCAAAAGAAGATTTAGTAAGTTTTATAGACCAGTTAATAGAACATGATTTTGATACAACGGCTTATTCATATCTTGATGGATTCAATGAAGTATTTTCTTTTGATAAAGATTTAATAGCATTATATGAAAAACTAGAAAGTAAACAATTTGAAAATCACTAAAAATAATATACATTTTACAGACTCATCTAATGAAGTAGATGAAAATACAATATTTGTATCATCAAAACAAAACAAAAAATTTGAACAAAATGCAATAGATGCATCTTGTAAAGAAGTTATAAAAGATAAAGACTTAGCATCATATTTTGACTTTTCAAAAATAAAAATTGTTGGAATCACTGGAACAAATGGTAAAACAACAACAGCAGCAGCTATATATTCTATGCTTTTAGACTTAGGATATAAAGTAGCATTTCAAGGGACAAGAGGATTTTATGTAAATGATATGCAAATGCAAGAATATTCACTTACAACTCCCGTACAACTTGAAATATTTTCAAATATACAATTAGCTTTAAACTATGAATGTGACTTTTTTATTATGGAAGTTAGTTCTCATGCTTTAGCTCAAAATAGAATTTGTGGATTAGAGTTTGCTCTTAAAATTCATACAAATATCACTAGAGATCATTTAGATTATCATAAAACTTTACAAGAATATATAGATATCAAAAATTCGTTTTTTGCTGATAATGCTCCAAAACTTATAAATAAAGATGATAAAAATGTAAAATTTAAAATGAAAAATGCACTTTCATATGGACTAGATAATCCATCAACATTTAAAGTTCAAGCATTTTCATTTAGAGATGGAACAGCTATTGCTATGCAATATTTCGGAGAGTTGTATCATTTTGCTAGTGATTTAAGGGGAACATTTAATGTTTACAATCTAACTTGTGCAGTTGCTTCAGTACACACTCTAACAAAAAAACCACTACAAGAGATATGTGATACGGTTGATAATTTTGCAGGAGTAGCTGGAAGAATGCAAATAGTAAATGACACTCCACATATAGTTGTAGATTTTGCACATACACCAGATGGAATGAAGCAAGTATTTGAAAGCTTTAAAGATAAAGATATTATTGCAGTGTTTGGTGCAGGTGGAGATAGAGATACTAAAAAAAGAACAATTATGGGAAAAATAGCAAATGAATATGCTAAACATATAATTGTTACAAGTGATAATCCAAGATTTGAAGATCCTGCACTTATAAGTGAACATATATGTTCAGGAATAAATGACAAGTCTAAATTAGAACAAGAACTAAATAGAAAAGTAGCAATTAAAAATGCAATAGAAAAATCAAAAGAATTTGAAAATCCAGTTATCCTTATCTTAGGAAAAGGTGATGAAAAAAATCAAATAATATATGATGAAAAAATACCTTTAAATGATAAAGATATAGTTGAAGAACTATTGCTTTAAAATTAAAGCTATGTTTTTATACGATTTTAAGTAATCTCGGATAAAATTCAAAAAAAATTTATAAAATAGGAAATTAAAATGACAATGCCAACAATACCTCAACCAACTTATTATATCTTCAAGTGTGAACAATCTTCACCTCCCGGTATGCCAAAACCATCTTGTGTAAGTGAAACTACACGAAGTTTATTTAACCACATAGGACAAACTCTTATGCAAAAAGGTTTAATGGGTCCAGTACAACTTATCAGAACTTCTTGTCTTGGAAGATGTCAACAAGGTCCAGTTATGCTTGTAGTTGGAGAAAAAGAAAGATTTATGTATGTAGGTCTTACTGAAGATAAAATATCTCAAATTATTGATGAGCATATTGTAGGTGGAAAACCAGTACAAGAGTACTTAATACCTGAACAATTTTGGGGTGAACCTCAACCATTAGCTTAAAAAATAAATAAACAAATTAAGGAACAATATGAACATTGATATGTTATATAGCAAAATACATAGAGCTACAGTTACAGATGCAAATCTTAACTATATAGGTTCTATAACAATTGATGAAGATCTTTTAGATGCAGCAGCACTAAGAGTTGGACAAAAAGTTGAAATTGTAAATATTAATAACGGTAAAAGATTTTCTACATATACTATTAAAGGAAAAAGAGGTTCTAAAGACATGTGTCTAAATGGAGCAGCTGCCAGAAAAGTAGAAGTAGGAGATAAAATCATTGTTATTGCATATGCTTCTTATACGCAAAAAGATTTAGAAACATACAAGCCTATTGTTGTTTTAAGTGATGATGATAATAATATTGTTGAAATAACAAATGAACTAATAGGGAGTGAGCACTAATGTTTGAAGGTATGGATTTAAATAAAATGATGTCTCAAGTTCAAGAGATGGCTGCTAAAGCAAAAGAAGAAGGTGCCGATACTATCTTTACATCTAAAATGGGTGGTGGTATGATTGAGCTTTCTATAAATGGAAATAGCGAAGTTATAAACCTTGATATTGATGATAGTTTACTTGAAGATAAAGATTCTTTAAAAATACTTCTTATCTCTGCAATGAATGATGTAATCAAACAAAGCGATGAAAGCAAAAAAGCTATGGCTATGAATATGATGGGTGGAATGAATCCTTTTGCAAAATAATCTATTAGGTCAATTTGAAGAGTATCTAAATCAAAATACAATTCAATCAAAATCTTTCCATCCAATCTTTCAAGATGCTTTAAACGATATGCTTAAAGCTGGTGGAAAAAGATTTAGACCTATGCTTATGCTTAGCGTTGTAAATGCAATAGAACCAATGCTTCTTAAAAATACTCTACACATAGCTTTAGCTATTGAACTACTTCACACTTACTCTTTAATACATGACGATTTACCAGCAATGGATGATGCAAGTTTAAGAAGAGGTCACCCTACTTTACATAAAACTTATGATGAAGTAACTGCAATACTTGTGGGTGATGCGTTAAACACACATAGTTTTAATCTTATTGCAAACTCACCTTTAAGTGCTGATATTAGAATAGAACTTGTAAAAATACTATCAAGTGATGGTGGAATAAATGGGATGATAATAGGTCAAGCAATTGACTGCTACTTTGAAAATACTACAATAGAACTAGACAAGTTGGAGTTTTTACATATTCATAAAACAGCTAAATTAATTGCTGCATCTCTTAAGATGGGGGCAGTTATTGCTGGGCTTGATACTAAAACTCAAGATGACTTATACAACTTTGGTATAGATATTGGACTATTATTTCAAATACAAGATGATATTATTGATGAAACTATGAGTGAAGAAGAAGCTGGTAAAACAACTGCAAATGATGAATCAAAAAATTCATTTGTAAATTTACTTGGTTTAGATGGTGCAATTAATAGTGCAAATACTTTAGCTTTAAAATGTGAGAAATCACTAAATAACTTTGAAGACAATCTAAAAGATGAATTACTTATCATCTTAAAATCTTACCTTTATAGACATAAATAAACTATATTATTTTAAGAATACAACTTCATCATAATCATTTAAAAAATATGAATGTATTTTTTTAAATCCTAAACTTTCTATATCATATTCTTTTGATAATTTATCTTTATGTGAAACAAATAACATAAACATATCAATATCTTCTTTTATATGATTTAAAAGTCTATATCCACCTTCATACATTGAAAAGTTTGATTTTACTGAACTTATAACATTTGAAATAGAGACATCCCTATTAGGTACTTTAAATAAGTTTATCTCTTTATCAAATTCTTTTTGATTTGAATATATAAGAATATCACTTGGTTTATTTATTTTTGCAAATCTTGTATCTAATGTAGGTCTATCTATTCTTACAGTATTACCACCAATAATGAGTAAATCTATTTTTGTTCTTATTTCATGTACTAAATTAAGTGAGTCTTGTGTAGTTATATATCCACCATCACATGTTCCATCTTTTCTTATTGCCATTTTAAAAAATAAAAAGTTATCTTTTTGCCACTTTAAAAATGGATAAAGTAAATCATCACATTCTTTTTTCATAATATTTATTTCTACATCAATATTTGAATTTTTAAGTGTATTTAATCCACCACTTGCTTTATCATTGGGGTCAAGTGTTCCTATGTAGACTTTTTTTATATTTATACATTTAAGTAAATTTGCACATGCAGGAGTTTTACCTATATGGTTACAAGGTTCTAATGTCACATATATTTCACAAGTATTAAAAAAGTTATTGTGATTTGATATTAGAAAATCGTGTATATCATTTGACGATGTAATATTTTTAAGTTGTGAGTTTGGATATTGTTTTAGAAAAGAAGATTTTAAAGCATTCACTTCTGCATGTGGATTACCAGCTTCATGATGTGCTTCAACAGATAATATTTTACCATCTTTTACAACACATGCACCAACAGCTGGATTTGGGTAAGTTAAAAATTGATATTTCCAAGCTTCGTTCAAAGCTTCTTGCATATATCTATTTTTCATAAGATTAAAGTTTTAATTATTCCAATCATAATATGTAGACGCACTTAGTACATCATCATAATTTATCGTAAAAGATTCTTCATCATTTGTAAAAGTTAAAACTTCACCTTCAACACTTAAAAGTACGCCTCTAAATACTTCCATGCTAAAGTTTTTATATTTTACTTTATCTCCTATTGAACCCTTAAAATGGTCAATATTTAATAATTTTCTTTCAATTCCAGGACTAGACACTTCAAGTCTATATTTTCCTCTAATTGGTTCATTGATATCTAAAATTGGTGATATCATTTTAGATACTTCTTGACATTTATCAAGAGTTACACCATCTTTTGCTGTGATATTTACTCTATAAATTGTATCTCCATTAACTTTAGTGTTAATGATGTCATACAACATCACGTCGCAACCTTCAACTGCAATTTTTATTTGTTGTTCTAATTCCATTTTATTACCTATTCTTCTTCATTGTTAGTAGTTTTTTTACTTGCAATTTGAGCAAATAAATCTTCCATTCTTAAATTCTTAGCAACCATATCATCTTTTACAAATTCAAAGTTAGGACACTTATACCATCCTGTTGCATTTAAACAATAAGATCTTATTCGAGAACTAGCTTTTCTAAGTAATTGACGAGCTTCTCTTAACTCTGCAGCATCTAAATCACTAGCATCAAAAAATACACGAGCATCATATTTACCATTTTTACAATCAACTTCAGTAATCGTAAGTGAATTAATTCTAAAATCAGATAGTTCAGCCAAGGCTTCAGGAATAAGTTCTTTAAGTAAAGATTCCGTTCTTTGTAAGTTTACACTCTTATTATTCATTTTTTCTCTCTTCTCTTATATATAAGAAATTTTTAAAAGTTTAGCGATGAATGAGATTTTGCAAAACTCAATGTGCAGGTGTACTTTAGTACATCAATCATTGAGTTTTGTGAAAGATTGTTTATCGCTAAGCTTTTAAACTGTTTGTTTTTCTTTGTGTTCGATGAACGTTTCGATGTAGTCACCTACTTTGATATCGTTGAATTTCTTAAACATAATACCACACTCAAAACCATTAGCAACTTCTTTAACATCATCTTTAAATCTCTTAAGTTGCTCAATTGTACCAGTATATACAACAACACCATCTCTAATAAGTCTAGCCATTTCACCTCTAATAACTTTACCATCAGTAACTTTAGTTCCAGCAATTGTTCCAACTTTTGGTATAACAAATGTTTCTAAGACTTGTGCTTGACCTGTATTTTCTTCAGTAACAATTTCACTCATCATTCCAGATAATAAGTCTTTAATATCATCAATTAAATCATAGATAATAGAATATGTTTTTATTTGTACACCATCAGCTTTTGCTTTAGATTTAACAGCACCTGTAGGTCTTACATTAAATCCTAAGATAATACAATCATCAGATGCACCAGCAATTGATAGATCAGCTTCAGTAATTCCACCTACTCCACCACCAATAATTTTAACTTTTACTTCGTCATTTTTAATAGTTTCTAAAGAAGTTTTAATTGCTTCAAAACTTCCACCAGCATCAGCTTTGATGATAATTGGTAGAGCTTTAATCTTACCGTCAGCAATAAGCTGTGACATCTCTTCAAGTGATACTTTTGTAGATTTAGAAAGTTCTTTTGCTCTTGCATGATCAGCTCTTGTTGTTGCAATCTCTTTTGCTATAGCAGCATTTTCTTGAGATACTAAAGATACACCTGTTGATGGTATATCTGCAAGTCCTACAACTTGACCTGTTTTACTAAGACCAAGTTCTTTTACTGATTTACCTTGATCATCAAGTAAAGCTTTAACTCTACCAAATGTAGTATCAGCAACAATATTATCACCAACTCTAAGTGTACCATTTTGAACAATTACTGTTGCAACCGGTCCTCTTCCTTTAACTATAAGTGATTCTAATACTGTAGCTTTAGCTAAAGATGTTGGATCTGCTTCTAGTTCTAATAATTCAGATTGAATAATGATATTTTCAAGTAAATCTTCAATACCAAGACCTGTTTGAGCAGATACACCGATAAATTCAATATCTCCACCCCAATCAGCAGGTGTCATATCATGTTCAGCCATACCTGATTTTACCATATCCATATTTGCAGCTTCTTTATCCATTTTATTAACTGCAACAATTATAGGAGCTCCAGATGCTTTAGCAGCTTTAATAGACTCAATTGTTTGAGGCTTAACACCGTCATCAGCAGCAACAACTAAAATAATAATATCAGTTACACTAGCACCTCTTATTCTCATAGCAGAGAAGGCAGCATGTCCAGGAGTATCTACAAATGTAATATTTCTACCATTCTTTTCAACTGTATATGCTGAAATATGCTGAGTAATCCCACCAGCTTCACCAGCTGCAACTCTAGAAGATCTAATTTTGTCTAACAATGAAGTCTTACCATGATCAACGTGACCCATGATTGTAACAACAGGAGGTCTTGTAATAAAGTTAGTTTTATCAATAACTTCATCTTCATAAGCATCTTCATAATTTACTTCTTCAAGTTCATCTTTGATTGTAATTTCAATCTCAAATTCTTCACCTAAAATTTCAATTTCATCATTTCCAAGGAAATCATTCTTTGTAACCATCATACCTAACATAAATAATGTAGATATAACTTCAGATATAGTTTTTCCACATTTTTCAGCAAATTCATAAACTCTACATTGCTCAGGAATTGTAACTTCCGTTATTACTACATCTGCAGCATCCTTAACATATTTCTTTTTCTTTTTCTTTCTTGAAAGTCCTCTAGGTCTATTTCCAAAAGCAGATGGTTTAGTTGTTCTAATTTGTTGTGGTTTTCTTGGTGCTTCTTGTAAGAACTTAGATGTTTCTAGTAAGTTCATATCATCAAGCATAACCTCTTCACCAAGAATTGAATCTTGAGAGTTAGCAAATTCTGCTGGTCCTGTACCACCAAATACATTCATTTTTCTACCAGAATCATGAGATCTAGCTGCTGATTTTCTAACAGGTTTTTTAGTTCTTAGTGGAGTTTCACTTAAGTTTCCAAATAGTTCACTCATAGATTTAATAGCTTTTGTTTTAGGTTGATCGGCTTTTGAAAGTTCTCTTATAGCTGCTGGTCTTCTTTTCTTAACAATTGTAAGTTTTCTTCTTTTTAAAGGAGCTTCACCTTCTATTAGTGATTTTCTAGGAGTTGCTACTTCTGCAGGTTTTTCTTCAACTTTTGGAGTTTCTTCTTTAGCTACTTCAGTAGTTACAGGTTCTGCCGTTTCTTCTTTTTTAACTTCTTTTGTTATTTTAGCTACAGCTTCTACTTTAGGAGTTTCAACTTTTGCAACTTCAACTTCTTTAACTGCTTCAACTTTAAGAACTTTAGTTATACCTTTTCTAGGTTCAACTTTTTTAAGTCCAGATTTTTTTACAGTTTTTATTACATCTTCTTTTTTAACAGAAGTTTTTTTAACTGGTTCTGCTTTTTTAGTTTCAGTTTTTTTAACTTCTTTAGTTTCTTCAACAGCAACTTCTTCTTTTGGCTCTTCGTTTTTAACAGCCTTTACAATTGTAGGTTTCTTAGCAGGCTTTTTAAGTAGTTTACTCTTACCTGTCATAATATAAGTTACAATCTCTTCTGCTTCATCAAAGCTTAGTGTACTTTGTGGAGATTTTATAGTAATGCTTAGATCTGCTGCTTTTGTTATAACTTCTGCGCTTGATGCACCTGATTCTTCTGCTATTTCGTATACTCTTACTTTGTCTTCCATATTCTCACCATCTCCTTGAACTGCTTTTCATAAGCAGCTTTGTTTTTACATTGTCTATATATAGAGTTTAAAACTCTTTTAGTATTTTTTGTACATTCATCACATACATAAAAACTTCGTCCTATACCATCGTATAGTTTTAAGTTCTTATCTATACATTGTAGTCTTAACAAAAGTTTTTGATTAAAACTTTGTCTGCAACTAATACACATTCTTATAGGTTTTTCTACAATTGACACGGATTATACCCAAAACTCTCTTAATATTCTACTTGGACACCGTGATTGTCAAAATCACAAGAGAAAACTTTAAAATGAGGAAAGTTAGATTTTAACTTTTCTATTAGTTTTTTAACATCATCTTCATAAGCAATATTAAAAAATGTCGACCCACTTCCTGAAAGTGTACTCATAAGAGCACCGTTTCTAAGAGCTATTTTTTGCACTGCAAAAAGTTCTGGCATTTGTTTCATTCTATAATATTGATGAATTCTATCTTGTGATGCTTCTCTTAACATTTCCCAATTTTCACTAAAAAATGCAGCTGTTAAAAGCGAAGAATGTGAAATATTTGCAATTGTATCTTCTTTACTATACTTAAATGGTAAAGTTTTTCTTGATAGTTGTGTTGATATTGGTCTATTTGGTATAACTACAACTGCTTTTAAAGACTTTGGTATATCTTTTTTTATATAATTTACTTCGTTGTCATTTACTGTTGCAACTGTAAATCCACCCATCACTGCTGGCGTTATGTTATCTGGATGTGATTCATATGAAAGTGCTAAGTTTAGTAAGTTTTCTTTATCTAAGTTTATATTTTCTATTGCATATGCTGAAGCTATTGCAGATATTATAACTGCACTTGAACTTCCTAATCCTCTTGAAAGAGGAATTTCATTGAAAAATTCAAATCTAAACTTTTGTTTTGTGTGTGAAATATTTGCATGAAAATCATTAAATGTATTTACAAACATATTGTTGTTTTTTAGTTTTGGATTGTTTGATCCTTCACCTTTTAAAGATACACTGTTAAATTTTGCAGATTTTATAATAACTGTATTTCTTAAATTTATTGCTAATCCTAATGTATCAAATCCGGGTCCTAGATTTGCACTTGTTGCAGGTACTGTAACTTTCATATTATTTCCTTAATCTTCTTATAATTTTTCCCATAATGTTCCTGATGCTGAGTCCATTATGCTTATATTTAATTTTGTTAGTTCATCTCTTATATTGTCTGATAACTCAAAGTTTTTTTCTTTTTTTGCTTGTGTTCTTTTTTCTATTAGATTTTCAATCTCTATTTTTTCATCATCGCTAATTCCAAATTGAAAATATGAATAAGCATTTTGATATCCTATTCCTAGTATATCATTTAAAAATTCTATATTAGCTATAATCTCTTTTTTTAAAGCTTTATTTTTTGGTTCATTATCTAAAGTATCATTTGAAGAAGATATAAACTCATCTATAAATGCTAAGGCTTTTGAAGTATTTAAATCATCATTTAGTGAAGATAAAACATTTTCTTTAAACTTTTTATTTGTTGCACTTGAACCTACCCCATATAGTCTTTTTTTAAGTCTATAAATTTTATCAAGTCTTTTTTTACTAGAGATTAAATCATCTTCGTTAAATCCAAAGTCAGCTCTATAATGTGTAGTAAGCATATAAAATCTTATAACTTCTCCATTATAAGATTTTAAAGAATCTTTTAGGAAAAAACTATTTCCTAAAGATTTTGACATCTTCTCGCCATCTATATTTACAAAGCCATTGTGCATCCAATACTTTGAGATCTCTTGATTATAACAAAGTCTTGTTTGTGCTGCTTCATTTTCATGATGTGGAAAAAGTAAATCAGCTCCACCACCATGAATATCAACTGCAAATTCTAAATCTTTTGAGGAGAGATGTGTATCTATCATAGCTGAACATTCACAATGCCACCCAGGACGACCAGATCCAAAAGATGCATCATAATTTAAATCATTACCATTGAAGAACTTCCATAAAGCAAAATCTTTTTGGTCTTTTTTATTATTGTTATTTTGTATTCTTGCTTGTGAATTTTCATCACTTGCTCTTTTTGAAATAGAACCATATTTTTCGTCTTTTGATGTGTCAAAATATATACCATCATCAAGTTTATAAGCTTTATCTTCATTAAGAAGTTTTTGAACTAATTCTTTCATGGAGTCAATATTTTCAGTAGCTTTAGGCTCTATAGTATTTGGCAGTATATTTAACATCTTCATATCATTTAAATATGAATTGATATATGTAGTTGTAAGTTCTTCTAAACTTTGATGAGTTTCGGCCATTTTTTTGATAATCTTATCATCTACATCTGTAAAGTTTTTCACCATTGTTACATCATACTTATTAGCAAGCATAACTCTATGTAACAAATCAAAAACAATAGCCGACCTAGCATGACCTAAATGTGAGTCATCATAAACAGTTGGTCCACATACATAAATCTTTACTTTGTTTTTCTCTTGAGAAACAAAAGGAACTTTTTCTTTTTTTACACTATCAAATAAATTAAATTTATACATTATTTCAACTCACTATTTTGTTTTTTGTAATACTTATATAGCCATAATAC
>DQSS01000090.1 GCA_015663165.1 Arcobacter sp.
ATAATTTACAGTTGATTATGATTAAGTGCCGAATACTTTAAAACTTAATATTTAAGAGAACAATACTATCACTATCACCTGACCCCTAATATTTGTGGGTATATTTTAAAGCTTTAAAATATACCTTATACAAGAAGGGGTTTGTAGCTTCGCAAAACAAGTTTTACAATGTTATAATCATCCTTAAACTTTGGTTGATTAACGAAAGAAAAAAAGAGAAGGAAGAGTCAAATGACAATTAGCAAAGAGCTATTGGACATAATGCTAGTATTGACTCCTGGCGTCATAGCTTTCTATATTATTGAATCTTTGACACACCATAAAAGAATTGAGTATCAGAGAGTTATTTTAAATATTATTGTATTGAACTTTATGATCTATTTGATGATATATCTTTTTGCAATTGGGCTCAATAAGCATTTTCCGATAGTTGCACAAAATTGGCATTTATCTACAGATCATATTCTTGCAAAAAATATGAATATAGGATTGATGATTTTAGGCTTATTTTTTGCAACTTTATTTGGATTGATAATATCGAGAGCAATTAATGAAAAATATCTTTATAAATTAGCAAAACAATTAAAAGTATCGGATTTGGATAGTAACTTAAATGTTTGGGATGACTTTCTATCAGAGAAAAGAGATTTTGAAGGTGTCATAGTGCGTGACCTTGAAAATAATATCATGTATTATGGAATACCGAAAAGGTATTCAGAATTTTCTCATGACAAAAAAGAACTTCATCTTGAGGATGTTAGGATATTTTCAGAACAAGAAGCAGAAGAGCTTTACCGCCAAGATGAATTATATTTAGTTATAAATGATAAAATGACAATAGAAATACCAAAAATTGAAAGGAACAATGATGAGTGATAAAAAAAATCAAAAGTCGGTGAATAATAGTGTAGATAGAAGTGTAAGACCATCAAATGAGAGTGCATCTGCTCAACCAGTAAAACAACCAACAAAATCAAAATTAGATGATTATACGCCTCCTGCTAGAAAAAAATCATAGAATAGGAATCAAATAAATGAAAATTGATCAGAAAATGTACTCATGAAAACTTTTGGGGAAGAAATTGAACTAAAACGACAGGCAGCTTTAGACCGTTTGTCAAAAGTACCTATAGCTATTCTTTTGTGGGGACCGAGTGAAGACAAGAATACAGAAATAGCACAATTAAGAGTTAATTTAAAAAAAACTTTAAAGGATCTTGGTCATGAAGTTTATTTTTCAGAAGAGTTATATAATGATAAATCACCATATTCTTTACGTATCCAGCAGTTTATTCAAGTAGAAGTTTTTGATCTTGTAATTAGTATCCCAGAGACAGAAGGTTCCATTGCAGAGATCCATGACTTTGCACGTATGCCTACTTTTTCAAATAAAGTAATTGTTTTTTTAGATACAGGGTGGAGTAATGGTTATTCCAATAAAACATTAATAGAGGCACAGACGCGTTTATCATCTAAAGTAATACTGTACACCAAAGAATCTATGCCTGCATGTATTGTTGATCAATGTATCAAAGAAGTAATTGCTTTGCAGGAATACTATTATATGTTTGGTAGAGGAGTAAATGTATAATGCATATTAATAGTATCCTTGAAAGTTATCCAGTATCTATTTTAAATGATAAAAAAATATTTACAATATTATCTTATATGTTAAATGCAGGTGCAATTAGTTCATTGAGCTTAAAAAAGATTTTAGATGATGCAGATCCTGCGTTAGCATATGATGAGATGACAATGATTCAAATGTATAAATTGAATCTAATTGAAAGAAACAAATACAATGATTGGCTACCTACAAGATTAAGTCAAGCTTTACTAAGTAAGGTCGGTGTTTCTCAAAAGGTTTCTATCAATATTTTAGAGGAGTTTATAAAAAAGAAAGAAAAAATTGAATGGATAAAGTATGCGATTGAGAAAGAAGAAGATATTTCAGTATCCATCCAAACATATCTTAAATTTTTAATAGCATCATATTTATTAAAAAATTATATAAAAAATAGAGATATAGATGAAGATATTAAAAATAATTTTTTTCATTCAATTTATTTTACCTGTACAAATGATTTTTATATCCTAGATAAAAACACATATTTGGAGAAGAAGCATCCTTCTCTTTATATTTCTTATAACAATAAGAGAAACAATCATTTCCAATTTTATGAAAGATCAAATAAGTATTTAATAGAACTCAATAAATTAAATAGTCAAAAGGATGATATTGATCATGATATGTCAATATTAAATTATTCTACAAGATCAATCTATTCTTTTATAAGTAATCATATTGATATCGGTTTCAAAAGTATGGGGATTGAAAAAATAACAGCTTTATTAAAAGATATGAAAATACATAATAAAGAACTTTATTTATATAATATTTCATGTAGTGAAACATATTCATCTAAAATATTTTCTGAATATATATCAGAGATAACAAAAGTTTTTATAGAAGATAGGAATCAAAAAATAACTAAAATACTTTCAAAAAATTTATTAAAATCTAAAAAGGATGAAGATGAGTAAAACATACAGATTATTTATTAGCCACTCTTGGGCATATAGTGATGCTTATGATAAGATTATTAAGTTTCTAGAACAAGAAAATATTGATTTTTATGACCATTCTGTTCCTAAAGATGACCCCGTACATACTAGTGGTTATGACTGGGAGCTTGAAGCGGCAATAGATGCAAAAATTAAAGGTGTTAGTTGTGTTCTAATTTTAGCAGGGGTTTATTCTTCGTATAGTAAGTGGATAAATAAGGAAATTGAAATTGCTAATGAATATGGAAAACCCATTATAGCAATCGAGCCTTGGGGCTCTGAAAAAACTTCAAAAGTAGTAAAAGATAATGCTGATGAAATTGTAAGTTGGCAAGCATCATCTATTGCAAATGCTATAAGAAAGTTAGGGAGAGAATGAGAAAAGCATTAGTTGTAGGTATTGATTATTATGAAAATGTATCTCCTCTTTTTGGATGTGTTAATGATTCATATTCGGTAAAAGGTGTATTAGAGAGACATGGAGATAGTACTTTGAATTTTGATATACTACATATACCTGTAACTAACGAAAATAGTAAAATTTCTAGAGGAATATTAAAGGATAATGTCGTAAAACTTTTTGAGGACGAAAGTGATGTTGCATTATTTTATTTCTCAGGACATGGCTACATAGAAAATAACGGAGGATACTTAATTACTTCAGAGTGCACAAGAGGGGATGACGGTTTATCACTTGATGAAGTTTTGAAGATAGCAAATAAATCAAAATCTAAAAACAAAATTATTATTTTAGATAGTTGTCATTCTGGTGTTGCAGGCGATATTTCGGCTATACCAGAGCATGCATTGTTAAGTGAAGGAATAACGATTTTAACAGCATCAAGTGCAGAACAGTATGCTATGGAAGAAGATGGTAAAGGAATTTTTACTGGTTTACTTGTGGATGCTTTAAATGGATCAGCTTGTAATTTAGTTGGTGAAATAACTCCAGCAAGTGTATATGCACACATAGATCAATCTTTAGGGCTCTGGGAACAAAGACCTATCTTTAAGACAAATACTAAAAAGTTTGTATCACTTCGTAAAGTTAAGGCACCTATAGAAATAGAAGAGCTATCAAAAATTGTTGAACTTTTTGAAGAAATAGGAAGTATATTTTCTTTGGATCCAACCTATGAACCAAAAAGGGATAATGTAGAATTGGTAGAAGAACTACCTAAACCTATTGAAGAAAATATTGAAAAATTTAGAACATTACAAAAGTACAATCGTGTAAACTTAGTTGTTCCTATTGATGAAGAACACATGTATTATGCGGCAATGAATAGTACAGGCTGCAAATTAACACCTTTAGGTGAACATTATTGGAACTTAGTTAAAAAAGGCAGATTGTAAAAATATGGATTGATAACCTAGTTAACAATGGATGTATTATTAGTTAAACAATTTTGGACTCAAATCCTTTGCTTCCAATTTGTAAGATATTGTTAAAAAGATAAAGGGGACAGGCTAGATTATTTTTAATTTACTTACTTATTTACACTACAATCTTTATAAATGGTGTAGCTTGTATATATAAGTAGCC
>DQSS01000001.1 GCA_015663165.1 Arcobacter sp.
TGGATTTTTAGTATTTTAACATAAAAGAATAATTTTTGTTGGAAATATTTCAAATTGTCATGTTTTTACTTTAGGTTAAGTTTTGTTTAGAAAAAGGCTTTGACCCATAAGTTTTTATCTAATTTATTCCTCAGTACTTTTTCTAAAATAAACGATAATATTACCCAATTTAAACAGAAAAAATCAAACTAACTTCTCTCCCAATAACTCAATTAATTTAAATAATACAGGTTCAATAACTTTTAGACTAGGATGCTCTTTAACAAAAATACTTACTCTATCTTTTGTATTATGTATTACTTGGATTTTATCTCTATTATTTATATCACTTATCATTTCTTGTACAATATTTAATACACCTACTAAACTACCATAATTTACTTCTTGAATATATAAAGGATAACAATTTTTTTTTGTTCTATCTTCAAATACAATTACGGGCCATAATGTTGGTTCTACTTTTTTACAACTTGATATTTCATTAACTAAAGTATATGCTCTTTTAATATTGGTATTTGGAGAAATAATAATGGCACCATTTTTATTACCTATTTTATTTGAAAATTCTTTAAAATATTGTATCAATTTAGTATTTGGTTCTGAATGAGTATAAAAACAAGTAATACTATCGGCTTCTCTTGCTTTATCTATATTTAAATTATCAATATAAAAATAAGATGTTTTATCTTCATTAATATCTGTAGGGAAATAACTATCATTCCCAATTCTATCAGGAGTGCTACTAACACAACCATTCAATAATATAACTAAACTTACTAATATTTGTTTTTGAAATTTCACTTTATTTTCCTTTATTTTTAATTACTTAATCTATCAACTATTTTTTTATCTTCTTCTTTTATACGCCTATTATGCTCTTCTTTCAATTTTTGTTTTACTTTTTGAATCTCTGATTCAAGAGCATCATTCAAAAAATAATAGGAAAATACTTTATAAAGAAATTCATATCGTGATAAATCATCTGCTGTAAAAATTCTATTCTGTTCATTAAGTATTAAATTATATTTATTCATATTAACTAAATATTTTTCTGGTTCAAAAAACATAAAATCTTTGTTTTTCATTTGCCCCATTATGGAAACTATCATCATATCATTTATCAACTTAGAAAAATACTTCTCTTTTATTATTCTATTTAAAGCATGAACACTTCTATATCGTCCTGATGTTGAACCACCATTATACTGTTCTACAAGTTTACAATATAAATCTCTATCTTGTTCAGATTTTAAAAATCTTAAGACACTAAAATCTATTCTTCGTTCAGCTAAAGTATCAAGTACTTTTTTATCAGATTTATACATTTCTAAAGAGTTAATCATACCAATTCTTAAAAAAGGTGTATTAGAGAACCTATTATACTTCTTATATTTTTCCAATGATTGTTTAGTTAATACTTTATATTTACTAATTGCTTTCTCGGCTATATGTTCCATTGCATGCATTGATTCATGTATTATTAACAATTCTAACTCTTTTAGTGTGTGTTTTTTTATCATATTTTGACTAATATGAATATTCCCATAAAAATCACATCTAATATCATAATTACTATCTGCACTAAAAATATTATCAATATAAACTTTTCCATTTTCTAGTAACCAGTCAAGTGCTAGTTCACTTGCTTTTAAGCTTTCTGCTCGTATATTCTTTCTTTCTTCTTCTAAGTCTGAAAAATGCCATTTTATTTTTAACCCATGTGTAGATACATATTTAAACTCTTGTGAACCTGTATATGTTAAGTTCTTATAATTTAAAACTTGTGAATTATGAATTTTATTAAACTCATTTTTATTATTATCTAATGAAATCTTCAATGGAAAAAAATTATTAATTGCATTTAAGCTACCCATCATCCCAGTTTGCTTGTTAAACTTAGAAGAAATAATAATCTCTTGTAGTTTTTTTCTATATAAAGAAGTTAACTTTTTTTCGACTATAAGCTCTTGATTTTTACTTTCACTAACTGTAGATAATGATTTATAAATTTTTGCTCTATTTTCTGTATATTTTTCAAGACGACTCTCTTTTAAGCAACTATATGTACCTTGTCCATTCAGACATCTATTTGGATTTTTAAGAATATAAATTTTATTCTCAGAACAAGATAGTTCTTGTTCTTTGATTTTATGGATACAACCTTCATATAATCCATCTGAAAGTTTTTTAAAATATTTTATTCTTAACCATAAATTATTTATAGTTTCATCAGTAATACGTTTATCTGGTAATTTTAATAATAATTGCCCTTTTCCTATTGTATAAAGTCCTATATAAGGGTTATATTCATTAATTTTTTTCCCATTATCTTTTATAATTGTTGATGATGTACGAATAGATACTAAAACTTTTCCTATCTCTCCTTCTAATTTTTTAAATTCATTTTCAATTGAACTATTCATATATAATTTATTATTATAAGCATACAAGTAAATATCTTTATTTAGTTTTTGACTATTTATAATAATTAGAGAATTGTTTATATCTTTATCGGATAAAGTACTAATATTAAAATCATAAGGAGCTATATCTTCTCTATCATTTTTTTGTGAATATTTATATATATACCAAGCACTAAAATCAATATACTCTTGCTTGGTTTTAAATCTATTTCGACCATACATTTCTTGAACACTGTCAAAATAACTATCTGAAACTAATTCATTCGTTTCCCCATGAAAACTCCAAAAGTATTTATTATCATCAATCTTAACAAGTCTATGATATATGGGTGCCAATTGTTTACTAATTGGCACTCCTTTAAATATATATGTTTTTCCTTCAGAATCTAATTCCATTAAATAATCTTTTGAAGTTTGTTTTGGACCAATAGTAATCAATCGACCATCTTGAATATAATATTTTCCTTCTAAATGTTTATATGGATAATCTCTTGTTTCAGAGGTATAAATATTACCATTTTCATGAAAATACCATTGTTCTTTATGCTTCATATATGGAAGAGTAATTAAACTTCCAACGATTGTTTTTTTGAGTTCATTATCAGATACTAGAGGATATTTTTTTGATGAACATCCTGTAAATAAAATAATGTATATCAAAATTATTACTATACTCATTTTCATACAAATCCTTTTTTAAAAACTATATTAATACACTTACATGGACAAAACTACTTAACACATAAGACATAACTCAAATCTAATTTTTCGTACCAACCATCTCCACCACGTTCAAAGCCAATTCGCCACACATGGGATAAATCTTTCTCTTCTGATGTCCAAAACCAACTATTCTCTGGCATATTTTCTAAAAAGTCTAGATGAACAAAATGATAATAGCCTTTTGAGTTTTTTAATTGTTTATTGTCAAGTTCCACCACGTTGTTCCACTTTATCAAAAGCATAAGCCCGAAACTCATCGGGTAAAATCTTAAATAGTTCAGGTTTCATTTGGAACCA
>DQSS01000086.1 GCA_015663165.1 Arcobacter sp.
CTATGGCACAAAAAAATATAAGTACTTATACTTTTGATAGCTTAGCAGGTATTACTGATACCACATTTGAACCAGGAACTAAACCAAATAATGCGCAAGTAGTGAATATTACAGGAAATGCAAAAGTAAGTGAAATTGTGAAATTTTTATCAACACAGGGTGATGTGAAGGCTATCTCTAGTCCTAGAGTCATGACACTTAATAACCAACCCGCATTGATTTCTGTAGGTAAAGAACTTTTTTATAAGATTAAATCAAGCAGTACTTCAAGTAACGCAGGTGGCTCAACATCAGCAGAAGGAGAATTGGTAGACTCGGTATTTGCAGGTATATTATTAGATATTACACCTGAAATAGGAGAAAACGGTACAGTTACATTAAAAATTAATCCATCTATTTCTGATACAGTAAATGAAATTGCTAGTGATGGCGGAGTAAGAAGTATACCACCTGACTTAGTTAGAAGACAAATAGCATCAGTCATTAAAGTAAAAGATGGGCAACATGCAATTTTGGGTGGTTTGATTTCATCTAAATCCGGTGTTAAAGTGAATAAGGTTCCATTATTAGGTGATTTACCATTACTTGAGAATTTCTTTAAGAGAGAAGAAAAAATAAATAAAGTTGAGGAGTTAGTTATTATTATTACACCTCATATTGTAAAAAAATCTAAATCAGTTTCATTGAAAGACTTAGGTTATACTAAAGTTAATGAAAAGTAGATATGAAGCAGCAAAAAATGTATTTGTCGATTCTATTGATATCGACGACTATATTGAATTAGAATCATCTGCGTCTGCTTATAAGCAGTTAGCACATAGTATAGATAAACCTTTAAAAATGATTTTACTTTTTGGGCGTCCAGGTACAGGTAAGAGTATCTTACTGAACCGAATAGCTCAAAATTTAAAGTATCAAAAAGAAATTCACTACTTTGACACACCAGCAACGAATACAAAAGAGTTTTTTCATAAATTATTTAAAGTATTAACAAAAAAAGATTTACCTCAAAATACTGAAGTTAATTTTTCTGCTTTGGTAAACTATTGTAAAAAATTACGTGGCAAAAGAGAAATAATTATTTTGCTAGATGAAGCTCAAATGTATGGTCCTGAGATGATGGAAAAAATAAGACTTATTTCAGACAGCCGGGCAGTAAAATTTGTTGTTTCTTTACATAAAACTGAAAATGAAGATCTCATTGCAAAAGAACATTTCCAATCTAGAATATGGGAAGTCATAGAGCTTAAAAATGCATCTTTATCAGACTTGACGCAGTATATTCACAAAAAACTGTTAAAAAAGAATCTTTTTGAAATTGCTAATAGTATTCATGAAAAAGATATGAAACTTATTTATACTTTTACTAAAGGTAATTATAGAGAATGTAATAAATTACTTTTTACTATTTTTGAAATTTGTGAATATTATGATAAAAATGAGCCATCAAAAGTAAACTATGAGCAGATAACTCAAAAAATTATAGAAATAGCAGGATTAAAACTAGGATTTATTCATGTATGACTTAAAGCCTTTAGAAGAAGAGTGGGAAAGATACCATAGAAAAAAGAGCTTACCTCTGTATATAGGTATTTTTATAGGATTATTTTTTATCGCTGCTATAGGGATTGCACTATACAATGATACTTTTTCAAATATTGATATAGAGAATAAGATAGCTAAAATTGAAAATAATAATACTACAATCAGGATAGATACAGAGAAGGTTCTTGATAATACTTCAAAGCAAGTAGTTATAAAAGAAGTTGAAAACCCTATGCCTAAAGAAGACATAAAGCATAATAATCCTATTGAGATGATAGTTGATGATATACCTATCTTAGAAGATAAAAGAGAACGTGAAAAAACAGAAGTATCTAGTAAAACACGTAAAAAGATGCATCTAGATATTATTGAGTCATCTAGTTTAGATGCTTATAAAGATGTAGAAAAACGATTTTTTAAGTCTGGAGATGTAGATGACTCACTTTTCTTGGCGAAAGCTTATTATGATATAGGTAAGTATAATAAATCTGAATTTTGGGCATTACAGACTAATAAAATAAATAGTACCATTGATGAGAGTTGGATTATATTTGCACAATCAAAAGTTATGTTAGGCCAAAAAAATGAAGCTATAAGTATCTTAAGCAACTATATAAAACGTACAGGTTCTGAGCGTGCTAAAGATAGTTTATTAAAAATTAAAACTAGTAAATAAAGGGGTTTTTATGGTTAAATTGATTGAAATAATGCTTGAAGAAAAGATCATAACAAAAGATGTAATTTCTGCACTAGTTAAAAGCAGACCACCTAAAAAAATCTCTTTTGCAAATTTACTTAATGAAAAGATGATTGACTTACATACGGTCGAGATTTTTTTAGCTAAGAAAATAAGACAAGGTGTTATATCACTATCACATTTAGAAAAAATTGAAGGTATAAATATAGCACCGATTATAGAAGAGGTTGCAAGTGCTTTAAATATTGATTTTATAGATTTAGATGAAATTGAAATTGACATGAGACTTTTTTCACAGGTACCCTATAAACAATTATTAAAATATAATATCATTCCTATTGATGAAA
>DQSS01000057.1 GCA_015663165.1 Arcobacter sp.
CACTTACAGGTCTATACAATAGAAAATTCTTAGAACAATATATCGAAAGATCACTATACAAAGGTATGTATAAAGGCATTGAGTGTGGTCTAATGATGGTAGATATAGATTTTTTCAAACTTATAAATGACAACTATGGGCATGATGTAGGTGATATTGCTATTAAAACTATTGCAAATACACTCTTAGATGTGGTTGATGATAATGATATAGTAATAAGATTTGGAGGAGAAGAGTTTATTGTGATTATTACTAATTGTGATGAAGATAAACTTGAAAAAGTAGCACAAGAAATTCGTATAGCATTCTCTCAACAACAAATCCAAGCTAACTCTGAAACATTTAGTAAAACGGTAAGTATAGGTACCTCACTATTCCCAAATACAAACAATGACTTCTGGAAATTTGTAAAACAAAGTGATATTGCTTTATATGAAGCAAAACAAACAGGAAGAAATAAAGTAGTAAGATACAAAAAAGACATGAAATAGAATAAGGCACAAAAAGTTTATCTATACTTAAGCAAAATATAGATAAACTTCCAGCCTAATTTAACTACCGATAGTTATCTTACTTCACATGAGGAGCCATAGCAAAGTGGCTAATGCATTGGATTGCAAATCCTTGATCCTCGGTTCGACTCCGAGTGGCTCCTCCACAATAATTATAAAATCAAAATACAACAAATTCTGCTATAATAACTAATGAAAATATTATTTGACAACTACAATCACAACTCTTGTTGTAAATCTCTTTGGGGATTTTCTGCTTATCTTGAAAAATACAATTTACTTTTTGATACAGGAAGTAATGGAAGAGTTTTACTTCACAATATAAAAGAACTAAATATAGATATATCACAAATAAAATATCTATTTATCACTCATTCTCATTGGGATCATATTGGTGGATTGGATTCTATTTTGGAGTTAAATTCTAATCTTACTGTTTATGTACCAGAATCTTTATCTAAATATTTAATTGAAGATTTGAAAACTATGGTTAAAAACCTTATTATTTGTACCTCTGAACCTATGCATTTGTTTGAGGATATTTATACTACTGGACTTATTGGTAAAAAGATGCCAGAGCAGTCTTTAATAATAGATGGTGAAAAACCTACTGTTATTACAGGATGTGGACATAGTGGTATTGCTAAGATTTCTTTAGTTGCCTTAGATGTTATAGGAAAGAAAATAGATACTGCAATTGGTGGTTTTCATCTTATGGATAAAAATGAAGCTGATATTATGGGTGTGATTAAATCACTAAAAAAGAGGGGTGTTAAAAATGTTTTACCTACTCATTGTACTGGTGATTTGGGTATAGAACTTTTTGAAAAGCATTTTAAAGATAACTATACAAGTGGTGGTGTTGGTCAAACACTTACAATATAAAAATATATAAAGGCTAAATATGACAAATCAAATAAAAGAAACTTTTTTAAAAGCAATGGACTTTAGACACGCTTGTAAAGAGTTTGATACAAGTAAGAAAATATCAAAAGAAGATATTGATTTTATAATGCAAACAGCAAGAAAATCTCCTTCATCTTTTGGTATGGAACCTTGGAAGTTTTTAGTTATCACAAATGAACAGTTAAAAGAGGAACTTAGACCATTATGTTGGAATCAAATTCAAATAACATCATGTTCTCATTTAGTTGTAGTTTTAAGTGCAATTGATGCGGTTAAAGTAGAATCTGGAATTCCATTAAAAAGATTTGCTAGAAGAGATATGCCAGAAGAAAAACTTGATTTTTATTTGGATTTATATGCTTCACATTTAAGAGATACTTTAAATACAAATGAAAATACTTATGCATGGACTTCAAAGCAAACATATATTGCTCTAGGAAATATGATGAATGCAGCAGCTTTTTTGGAAATAGATTCTTGTCCTATTGAAGGATTTGAAAAACAAAAAGTAGAAGAGCTTTTAAAGCTAGATACAAATAAATTTCAAGTATCTGTAATCTTACCTTTAGGATATAGAAAAAACAATCAATCCGAACAGTTAAGATTGCCGTTTGAAGATGTGATTGAGTTTATAGATTAGGAGTTGATATGGAATTGCAAGTTTGGATTTATTATACTTTAGCTGTACTATTACTTACAGCTAGTCCTGGTCCTATGGTTTTGCTTTGTGTTACCACATCTATTAAAGATGGATTTAATAGTGCTATATATTCAGCAATGGGTGGCTTACTTGCAATTGTTGGTATATTGACTTTGTCATTTACTGGACTTGGACTTGTAGTGCAATCATCTCAATTTATGTTTGATATTGTCAAGTATATAGGGGCAGGGTATTTGATATATTTAGGATATAAAGCATTTACTTCTACACAAGAAAGTTATGAGATAACTACAAATGAAAAAACATCAAAAGAAAAAATGTCATTATTTTTTAAAGGCTTTCTAGTGGGTGCAAGTAATCCAAAAGCAATAATATTTTTCCTTGCTTTACTTCCACAGTTTATAGACCCAAGTGCACCTTTATTTACTCAATATATTATCTTAGTAACAACTTTTGCAATTCCTGAGTTAGCTTGGCTTATGTTGTATTCTTATATGGGTGCAAAAAGTTCAAAATGGTTTTTAAAAGCAGGTCGTGCTAGATTTTTCAATCGTATAACTGGAGGAGTTTTTATGGGTGCAGGGGTACTTCTTAGTACTACAAATAAGTAAAGTAACAAATGAATATAGAAGTAAGTAAATTAGATGTAGAGTATGAAAAAGAAGTATGTTTTGCTATTTTGATGATACCTGTATCTTTTTTTCTTATGTGTGCTGGATTGTTTAATTGGGATACTTTTTTTGTATTTATGGGTCTTATTTTTGCTTGGGTATTTTACTCGTATGTTCGTTCTTTAGGATATATGTTTTTAGTTGATAAAAAGCTAAGTATTGAAGCTACAAACGAGTATCTTTCTTGGAAAATATATGATAATGATATTTTAGTAAATGATACTAAAATTTATAAAAAAGATGAAGATGTAGCTTCTATATATAAAAAAGATAAGTTACTAGGTAGTAAAGAACTAACAAAAGAAGAGGTAAAGTTATTTAAGCAGGAGAAAAGATGATTATATACATACATGGATTTGGAGGAAGTGGACAAGGAAGTAAGGCTAAAATTTTTAGAGAGTACTATAAAAATAAAAGTTTTATAGCACCATCTTTACCTTATGTACTAGCACTTGCTATACAAACACTAGATGAACTGCTAAACTATGATGAAGCAGTACAAAAACTTCAAGGATGTAAGGTGACTATACAAGATAGTGGAAATCATAGTTTTGAAGATATTGATGAGTTTTTAAAAGGAGAACAATAAAATGATATACGACTTAGAAAAATTAGACGCAACAAATATATACCACATGATGGCACAAACAGTTATACCAAGACCAATAGCTTGGATAGTTACACAAGATGAAAAGGAAATAGTAAACATAGCACCATTTAGTTTCTTTACACCACTTTCTTCAAGTCCAGCAACTGTTATAGTTTCAATTGGCTCAAAGAGTACTGGTGAAAAGAAAGATACCTTAACAAATATACTAAATACAAAAAAATGTATCATTTGTATGGTAGATGAACACAACTTAGAAAAGATGCATTTTTCATCTAAAGAATTAAGTTCAAGCATAAGTGAAGCAAAAGAATTTAATATAAAAACTACAGTAAAATTTGATGGATTCCCACCAATTATAGAAAATACTTCTGTAGCATACTGCTGTACTTTTAACCAAATAGTAAATCTAGGGGAAAGCCCAAGAACACTGCCCGTAGTTCTAAATGTAGAACAAATATACATAAATGATGAGGTACTAAGTACACCAGCAAAACCAAAAATAAACTTTAACCCAGTTGCTAGAGTAGCAAGAGAGTATGCCTTTTTAGGTGAAAATATATCTGCTCCTAAGATTCCTTAAATAAAATATTTCATTTTGCAATATTTTTAAAGAAAAATTATATTTTTGGTTAAAATACTTCTATAAAAACCAAAGGAGTAAATATGTCAATAATAGGAAAGTGTCCATACTGTAAAGATGGATTAGTAAATATAGAAAAAAAACCAGTACAAGGAAAAAATACAAAAATATATACTTGCTCAAATGCTTCTTGGAAAAGTGAAGATGGAGAAATGTTTGAACTAACAAAAAATGCAACCTGTAACTTCAGAATATGGGGCAATAGTTTACTTAAGTGGGGTAAAAAAGGGATTGGACCTTATGAAGTTAAACAATTGTTACAGCAAAAAGATGTAGCAGTAAGACTATTTTCATATCAAACAAAAACAGAATATTTTAAATATATCACTTTAGATGAACAATATGGGGTAAGTGTATTGTGGGACACGGATATACCAAAAGAAGATAAAGAGCTATTGTGATATAATAATATTATATTAAGAAAAAGGTAAATTATGTCAAGTTTAAATGAAAAAAATAAACTAAACTTATTTACTTTATCTGGTCTTATTATTGGGCCTATTTTAGGTTCTGGAGTTATTTTACTTCCACCTTTACTTTATGATTTGACAAATACTTATTCGTTGTTGATATGGATTCTTATTTCTATTTTTGGATTTTCATTTGCACTTATTTTTGGGAAACTTGCTATTTTACATCCTGGAGATGGTGGTGTATCATTAGCGACTAAAGAAGCAATGGGGAAAAAGTATCAACTTCTTACATCATTTTATTTGATATTTGCAGTATTTTTTGGTCCTATTGCTGTACTTCTTACTGCTGCTATATTTCTTCAAGAATATTTCACTTCATATTCTCTTGCTAGTATTGCTTTTGTGCTATATGTTATTACCTATATTTTGCTTACTTTAAAGCTTGATTTTTTGGCAAAGCTTATGCTTATCGTTACTTCACTTGCAACAGTTATATTTTTGGTATCTAGTTTGAATATACTTTTTAGTGCAGAAAAGTTTGTTTTTACCCTACCTACTTTTGTACTTAAAGATATAGGATATTCTTTCCTTTTAGTCTTTTGGTCTATTGTTGGTTGGGAAGTTATAGGAAATTATTCGTCAAATGTAAAAGATTCTAAAACACTTACTTATTCAGTGATACTTTCTGCTCTAATTGTTTCTTTTGTATATATACTTTTAGCTTCTGCGATTTGTTTTGGTAACTTTCCAAAAGAACAAGCTTTTAAACTTGTATGGATTATACAGCCTGTTTTTGGAGAATATTCTTCTATATTACTTACTATATTAACTATACTTTTATGTATTGGAACTATTATACTTTTTATTGGTGGAGTTGCTAGGCTTATATCTTCTTTACAACTTACATCATTTACATCAAAGCATTTAAGTACAGGTTCACCTATAGGAGCTCTTAATTTTTTAGCTTTGATTCATAGTATCACATTAAGTGCTGTGTATTTTGGCTTCATAGATACAGCGACGCTTATTGCCTTTGCAGATGGATTTTTTATAGCAAACGCTCTTATAGGTTTAGTAACTGCAATCATTTTATTTGAAGATGGTATTTTAAAAAATTCAGCATATATATTATGTGTATTATTTTTTTCTATTTTATTGTTTTCAAATATTTATATTCTTAGTATTATTTTGATACTATTTATTTATACATATACAAAAAAAGGCTCAATATGAAAAGTATAATAAACTATATAAAAGTAAGTAAAACAATATCAACAGCAGGACTACCAACAAAAAAACAATTTAAAAAATATATAAAAAAGGTTTTGAAGTTGTTATAAATCTTGCCGTAAATAATAAAGATGCTTTAAAACAGGAAGATAAAATAGTAAGTGATATTGGTATGATTTATATTCATATTCCAATTGATTGGAAAAATCCGCAGCATGATAGATTAGACTTCTTCCTTATGATATTAAAGCAACTACAAAAAGATAATAAAAAAGTTTTTATACACTGTATTATGAACTATAGAGTAAGTGCTTTTATGCATAAATATAAACAAAAAGTTTTAAAACAAAAAAATACGGAGTTTATAAAACCCAAAAAATTCAAACCAAAAAGAGTTTGGATGGATATTATTTCAAAAAAACTATAAAGGATAAATGATGACATTATGGAGTTCTTTCGCTTTAATTGGAGCGATGTTTTTACTAGCAGCTAGTCCAGGACCAGGAGTATTCGCAACAATTTCAAGAGCAATAGCAAGTGGTTTTACAAATTCAAGTATTTTAGTTGCTGGAATAGTAGTAGGGGATATTATATTTTTACTTTTAGCTATTTATGGCTTAAATATGATTGCAAATCTTCTTGGGGATTTTTTTACTATAGTTAAATATGTAGGTGGAATATATCTTATTTACTTAGGATATAAAATATGGACATCTTCAAATAAAATCCATGAAATAAATGCAAACTATGAGTTATCTATAAAAACTAACTTTTTTTCTGGATTATTTATAACTCTGGCAAATCCAAAAGTTATCATATTTTATCTAGGATTTTTACCTGCTTTTATGAATCTTGAGATTCTTACTTCTTATGATATATTATTAGCTATTGTTTTAGTATCTATTACTTTAGCTTCTGTACTTCTTACTTACGCATATATGGCTTCAAGAGCTAAAGAGTTATTAAATAGCAAAAGTGCAGTTAATAAACTAAATAAAACCTCAGGTTCAGTTATGATGGGTGCAGGTACATTACTGCTTTTAAAGAACTAAGTATATGAAATACAAAAAAGAATTTCAAACAGCCTTTAAGGTATCTATTCCTGTTATGATGGGATATGGTGTACTTGGTTTTGCTTTTGGATTGTTGATTGTTAGTTTAAACTATGATTGGTATATTTCTATACTTATGTCAGTATTTATATATGCAGGGGCTTTACAGTTTTTGGCAGTTGGATTTTTTTCTACTAAACTTGGACTTTTTGATATATTTATCACATCTATTTTTGTAAATATTAGACAATCTTTTTATGGTCTATCTATGTTAGAAAAGTTTAAAAATACAAAAAATATAAAACCATATTTGATATTTGGACTTACTGATGAAACCTATGCTTTACTTACAAGTATAAAAGATGATGAAAGTCTCAACAGAAAGTATTATTATCTTTATCTAAGTATGTTAAATCAATCTTATTGGGTAACTGGTACTATTCTTGGTGCATTATTTGGATCTTTAGTATCTTTTGATACAAAAGGCTTAGACTTTTCACTTACAGCATTATTTATAGTTTTAGCAATAGAACAGTATAAACACAATCAAAACATCACACCATTTATAATAGGTGCAGTGGCATCCGTACTTGCATTTATATTTGTACCTTTAAATAGTATGTTGATATTTGCAATAGTATGTTCTCTTATAGGAATGTTTATATTTAAAAAAAGATTACAATATGACAAATAATGAATTATTTCTAGCAATAGCAGTTATGACAATAGCAAATTTCATCACTAGAGTTGTACCTTTTTTGTTCTTTGCAAAAAAAGAACCACCTGAATATATAGTTTTTATAGAAAAGAGTTTTCCTCCAATTATTATGACTATACTTATTTTTTATACTTTAGGAAAGATTGATTTTTCTGTAGCACCTTATGGGCTAAAAGAATTGTTTGCTGTATCTTTAACAACAGTGTTACATATCAAGTATTCAAATTATTTAGTATCTATATTTCTTGGTACTGCTTTTTATATGTATTTAGTACAGTTTATAGTTTAAAAGAAAAGGAAACAATGTGAAAGAAGAACAACAGTCAAATACAGTTTTTTATGTATTAATGGTACTTGCAATGATAGCATGGGGTGCTTCATGGGTAAATGCAAAAGTATTGAGTGATTATATAACAGCTCAAGAGCTTATTTTTTATAGATATTTTATCACAACTATTACACTTATACCTGTACTTATATATATGAAGCAATCTTTTAAAATAGATATCAAAACATTTTTACTGGCTTTCTTAGCTTCAGTTTTTTTAGTTTTATATTCAATATTCTTTTTTGATGGTACAAAATACGGCTCACCTGGACTAGGAGGTGCTTTTGTTACTTCACTTACGCCTATATTGACATTTTTAATACTTATATCATTTTTTAAAAAGTACTTTATAAAAAAAGATATTTTTGCTTTATTTATTGGTGCAATTGGTGTATTAACTATTTTAAATATTTGGATGTTTACAATTGATGAGATACTAATCACATCAAATATTTATTTTATATTTGCGTGTTTTGCATGGGCTGGATTGACTATATCTAACTCTAAACTAAAAACTATAAAACCACTTGTATTTACATTTTATGTTTATGTGATTACTACTGTGATTGGGTATTTTATCACTCCGTTTAATAGTGGAAATATATTTGAATTTGATAGTATATTTTGGATAAATTTTTTAATAATATCTATAGTTAGTACCACCTTTGCTACATCTATATACTTTGTAGGTATATCAAAGCTTGGAGCATCATCAGCTAGTGCTTTTATATTTTTAGTACCTTTTAATGCTATCTTTTTAAGTTATATATTTTTAAATGAGCCTATATATGTTACCACTATTATAGGAACAATTTTAACTATATTTGCTGTGTCATTATTAAATAATATAAAATTTACAAACTTCCTAAAATCAAAAGGAAACAAATGAAAACTATAGGACTTCTAGGAGGAATGAGTTGGGAGAGTAGTTTGTCATATTATAAAGAGATAAATGAATCTATCAAAAAAGAACTAGGTGGATTACATAGTGCAAAAGTGATTTTAAATAGTGTAGATTTTGATGAAATAGAAAAACTACAATATAAAGGTGATTGGGAATCTTTAGAAAAAATGGTTTAATGAAAAGGGCAAAAAGATACAAAGAGCCACTTTCAATTGCTATAATTGATATTGATAAATTTAAAGACTTTAATGATACTTTTGGACATCTAATAGGAGATGAAGTTCTAATATCTCTAGCTCAAACAGTAAATATTAGTTTAAGAGAAACAGATACCTTTGCAAGATGGGGTGGAGAAGAATTTGTGATATTGTTCGGTAATACATCGGTTGATATAGCTCAAAATGTATCTTTAAAGATAAAAGATAAAATTGAACAAAATGAACATTTAACAGCAGGAAAGATAACCGCAAGCTTTGGACTTACACAATATATTAAGCATGATACAATAGAAATAATGTTTAAAAGATGTGATGATGCACTTTATGTTGCAAAAAAAATGGAAGAAATAAGGTTGAAGTGATATGTTAAACGCCTAAAAATGGTATTTCCTAGACATATTTTAGCACTTGAGGTATTTAAGTGCTAATTTACTTGACAAAGATATAATCATCTGCTATAATTTTCTTAGCACTACTAGCAATAGAGTGCCAAATTTGGAAAAGATGAACAATTATGATTGACAAAAAAGAGTTTTTATTACATTCTATTATTCGTGCATATATTGAAAACCTAGAGCCAATTGGTTCTAGTCAATTAAAGTCTATGTATGATATATCTTATTCACCTGCAACTATTAGAGGATACTTTAAAAAATTAGGTGATGAAGGATATTTAGCACAAGAACATATAAGTAGTGGACGAACACCTACAAATGAAGCGCTAAAAGAATTTTGGAATGAGAAATTAGACTTTGAAATTGCCAATGTTGATTATAAAAGATTAAAAACATTAGCTTACAATATGGGATGTTGTGTATTTATACAACAGCTTCATGTAAATAAGTTACAAAGAATATTAAATATTGAAGATGTTTATATGATACTTGAGTTTTCATCACAAAGTGAAGAGTTTTCTCCTTTTGAAGATGCTCCAAATGACTTTGCAATAACTGTAAAATATTCTTCTGCTTTGTATAGATTTTTACAAGGTATGATTGATATGGACTTGAATGATATCTTAGATATCTGTAAGCAAGTTGGAGCAAGACAGCTTTATGATGAGTTAAGTAGATATATAACAAAAAGTGAATTTACAATATTAAATGTAAAAGAGTTTTTAAAGTTTTCTGTTATGTACGACCTTGAAGAAGATACTATAAATAACTTTATTCAAGGTGGTGTTATGGAAACATTAAAAGAGGGTGTACATTTTGAAAATATGTTACCTACAGGATATATTGGAATTTCACACAATACACAAATAAATAAACAGAAAGTTAAGATGTTGGTAGTTGGTGAACTATCAAAAGATTATGAATATTTTTATAAAGGAATTATATAAATGAGCGAACAAGAAAAGAAAACTGAAGAAGTTGTAAGTGAAGAGATTGAAACTGAAGAAGTTGTAAGTGAAGAGATTGAAACTGAAGTTGAAGTTCAAACAAAAGAAGTAGAGCAAGAAGTAGAAGTGGAAGTTTCTGATGAAGAAAAATTTGCATCTTTAGATGAAGAATACAAAGTAAAAATGGAAAATTTAGTTGCAGATGCGGAAGCTAAAGCAAAAGAATCTGAAGATAAATTTTTAAGAACACATGCTGATTTTGAAAATATCAAAAAAAGACTTGAAAGAGAAAAGTATGATGCTATTGGGTATTCAAGTGAAAAATTTGCAAAAGACTTACTAGCGCCAATAGATGCACTTCAAATGGCAATTTTAAGTACTCAAGCTGATATCGAACCTGCTGAACTTGTAGGAAAACTAAAAGAAGGTATTGAACTAACTTTAAAAGCATTTAACACTGCATTTGAAAAGCACGATATAACTGAAGTTGAATATGATGAGTTTAATCCAGATCATCACAATGCTGTAATGAAAGTAGATAGTGAAGATGTAGAATCAGGACAAATCGTAATGGTAATGCAAAAAGGTTATATGATAAAAGAGAGACTGCTAAGAGAAGCAATGGTTTCAGTTGCAAACTAAATAAGCAATTGATTTTGACCGTAAATGTCAAAAAACTACAAATAAATAAAATAAAATAAATAAACAAATAAAAGGAAATAATATGAGTAAAGTAATAGGAATAGATTTAGGAACAACAAATAGTTGTGTTGCAGTATACGAAGCTGGAGAAGCAAAAATTATATCAAACAAAGAGGGTAAAAATACAACTCCTTCTATTGTAGCTTTCACAGATAAAGGTGATATTTTAGTTGGAGAGCCTGCTAAAAGACAAGCTATAACAAACCCAGAAAAAACAATATATTCTATAAAAAGAATTATGGGACTTATGATGGATGAAGACCATGCTAAAGATGCAATGACTAAAGTTGGATACAAAATGGTAAACAGAGATGGAGCAGCTGCTGTTGAAATTGATGGTAAAGTTTATACTCCTCAAGAAATTTCTGCAAAGATTCTTATGAAACTTAAAACAGATGCAGAAGCTTACCTTGGTTCTTCTGTAACTGATGCAGTTATTACTGTACCTGCATACTTCAATGATGCACAGAGAAAAGCAACTCAAGAAGCTGGAACAATCGCTGGTCTTAATGTACTAAGAATTATCAACGAACCAACTGCAGCAGCTCTTGCATATGGTCTTGATAAAAAAGGTGAAGAAAAAGTTATCGTTTATGATTTAGGTGGTGGTACATTTGATGTTACAACACTTGAAATTGGAGATGGTACATTTGAAGTACTTTCAACTGATGGAAATGCTTTCTTAGGTGGAGATGACTTTGATAATGTTATTATTGATTGGTTAGCTGAAGACTTTAAGTCTGAATTTGGAATTGATTTAAGAGAAGATAAAATGGCTCACCAAAGACTTAAAGATGAAGCAGAAAAAGCTAAGAAAGAACTTTCTTCTACAACTGAAACAGAAATAAATTTACCGTTTATTACTGCTGATGCTACAGGACCAAAACACCTTGTAAAATCTCTTACAAGAGCAAACTTTGAAAATATGACTGAAGATTTAGTTGCTGAAACTTTAGAGCACATCAAAACTGCTATGAGTGATGCTGGACTTGATACAAATGAAATTGATGAAGTTATCATGGTTGGTGGATCTACTAGAATTCCTAAAGCTCAAGAAATTGTTAAAGAATACTTTGGAAAAGAATTAAACAACTCAGTTAACCCTGATGAAGTTGTTGCTGCAGGTGCTGCTATTCAAGGTGGAGTTTTAAAAGGTGATGTTAAAGATGTATTATTACTTGATGTTACACCATTATCTTTAGGTTTAGAAACTTTAGGTGGAGTTATGACTAAATTAATTGAAAAAGGTACAACTATTCCAGTTAAAAAATCACAAGTTTTCTCAACAGCTCAAGATAACCAACCAGCAGTTTCTATTGTTGTTGGTCAAGGTGAAAGAGAATTTATTAAAGATAACAAAAACTTAGGTCAATTTGAACTTTCAGATATATCACCAGCTCCAAAAGGTCAACCTCAAATTGAAGTAACTTTTGATATTGATTCAAATGGTGTTTTAAATGTATCTGCTAAAGATAAATCAACAGGAAAAGAAAATAAGATTACTATTTCTGGTTCATCTGGACTTTCTGATGAAGAGATTTCAAAAATGGTAGCAGAAGCTGAAGCAAATAAAGAGGCTGATACAAAGAAAAAAGAAGTAATTGAAACTAAAAATCAAGCAGAAACAATGCTTCACCAAATTAAAAAAGCTTTAGAAGACAACAAAGATGACGCTGTTGTTTCTGAAGATGAAGAAAAAGCAATCGTTGATGCAGCTGCTGCTCTTGAAGAGTTATTAAAATCTGAAGATGCAACAAAAGAACAAATCGAAGAAAGCTTAAAAGCACTTGCAGAAGTTTCAAGTAAACTTATGGAAGCAGCTATGAAAAAAGAGCAAGAAAAAGCTGGAAATCCTGATGTAGCATCTGATGCAGATACTGCTAAGAAGAAAAAGAAGGACGATGACGATATAATTGACGCTGATGTTGATTAATAAATAGTTATTTAACTTAGTAAAAAAGGCAAGAGATTTTCTCTTGCCTTTTTTTATTTAAATTAGGATATTATAATTTTATGAAAATACTACTATTAGAAGATGATGTAATCTTATCAGAAATTATTGAAGAGTTTTTAAGTGAGTTGGGATATGAAGTAATTGTATGTTTTAATGGAGAAGAAGCTGTTCAAAAAGCTTATAGTCAAACTTTTGACTTACTGCTTTTAGATGTAAATGTACCATTTACTTCTGGTCTAGAATTTCTTACAAATTTAAGAGAGCGTAACAATACAACGCCAGCTATATTTATAACTTCACTAAATACAAGTGCAGACTTAGAAAATGGATTCAATGCTGGATGTGATGATTATATTAAAAAGCCATTTGAACTACAAGAATTAAACCTTCGTATCAATAATATAAAAAGAATATATAAACTAGATAACCAAGATATAATAAGTATAGATACAAATATAAGTTTTGATACAAAAAACAATAGTATAAAAAAAGATGATATATCTATAAGTATTGCAAAAAAAGAAGCTGATATTTTAAAGCATCTTTTAAATAATAAAACAAAAGCCATAAGTATAGATGAACTATCAAATAATATTTGGTCTTACGACGATACACCATCTGCGTCTACTATACGAACATATATTAAAAATATAAGAAAACATATAGGACAAGATTATATTATAAATATAAAAGGGGTAGGTTATAAATTTAACTAAATATGAAAAGAAAACTTTTTTTAGTTTCTTAGCACTTTATCTTGGATCATTGTCGATATTTATCACTATATCTGCTATTTTATTTTATAAAATAACATTTAACTATGAGTATGACAACGCAGTTTCAAAACTAAAAATGAAAGCTTATGAATTGTCGGCAAATATTATTATGCAAGATATGAAAGGTAAAAGTTTTAAAAAGAAGAACTTTTTATCTTATAATATAAACACAACATCTTTATATAATAAATCACAAAGTTTAATGTACGGTATTGATGAAAAAATTCTAAGTTTTAAAAGAGATGTTTATACAAAGAATGATGTTATTTATGTAGTAGATAAAAGTACTTTTGGACACTTAGGTATAGAGTATACTATATTAAAAGATACAAAATTTTTAAAAGAAAATAATGTTTTAGAAAAAACGATTTTAATCTTTGGATTTATATTTGTTTTGATGAATATTATAGGATACTTTTTATCTAAACTATTTCTAAAGCCAATCTTAACACAAAGAGAAAAGCTAAATAACTTTATCAAAGATAGTACACATGAACTAAATACTCCAGTATCAGCTCTAATGATGTGTGTAGATTCTCCAAACCCTACAAGCCTTAAAAACCTTGAGCGTATAAAACTAAGTTCAAAAAGAATCTCTGAAATATATAAAGACTTAACATATATATTTTTAGATGACAGTGATATAAATAAACAAGTAAATAGCATAAATTTAAAAGATTTATTAGATGCACAAATGGATTATTTCACTGATTTTGCAATAAAGAAAAAAATAAAAGTAAACTACGAAGCAGAAGATTTAAACTATAAAATAGATGAAGAAAGTTTCATAAGATTATCGAATAATCTTATCTCTAACGCAGTAAAATATACAAGCTCAGCAGGAACTATAACTGTAAAACTTAGAGACAATAAGCTAACAGTTCAAGATAGTGGAATAGGCATAGCAAAAGAGAAACAAAAAGATATTTTTGATAGGTTTTACAGAGCAACATCAAATGCAGGTGGCTTTGGTATTGGTCTTAATATTGTTCAAACCATATGCAAAAAATATGATTTGAAAATAGAGTTAGAGTCTATAGAAAATGAAGGTAGTACATTTACAGTTTATTTCTCTTGAGTTATTTTTCACTAGCCAATGTTTTTAGTAAGTCTTTAACGCTTTGAGTGTTCCAGTCAAAACCACCTGCAACTGAATATCGTATAGCACCTTTTTTATCAATGATATATGTTGTTGGAAAAGCATATACTTTCCACTGTTTTGCTATATCTTTTGGTGGGTCTAGTAGTACAGTGAAGCTTACATCATGTTCATCTAAAAATTCTGACATTTCAAATTCATCTTCTCCTAGATTTACAGCTAGTATTTCAAATGGTACATCTTGTGATTTTAAATCTTCCATTAAATCTGACATTGAAGGCATCTCGTGAACACAAGGTGGACACCAAGATGCCCAAAAATTTAGAAGTACTACTTTCCCTTTATATTTAGAAAGTGTGTGTGATTTTTTATTTATATCTTTTAGTGTAAAATCTCGAGCTAATAGTTTTCCATCATATTTATTTAGCCGTCTTGTATTGTCTTTTTTCTTTTTCTTTACAATATTTTTAGAAATAGAAACTGCATCTCTAACCTTAGAAGTTTTAATTGTATCTTTCATAGAATTTTTGATAATACTTGCAAACACTAAAGCCATTTTATTTTCATCTATTGAAGAATCATCTCTAAAATAAAACCTATCTCTTACATTTTCTAAAATATTTACACTTACATTTGAACCAGATTTTTTTAAAGCCTTTAATGTATCTTCAATTCTTAAAGCTAAAGTTGATTTTGAAGGAATTAATAGCTTTAAAGATATATTTGTAGCACTTGCAATTGCTAATAATTTACCTTCATTTCCTGCTGTTGGAGTTTTGCTATACAAGTTTGGTGATAGTAGTATTACTCCAGCAAGTAAATCTTTTGATTTATGTTGCCATTTATTAATTGTTCTAAGTACTAAAGCACTTGCTTTATCATTTGAGAATAAATAAACTTTTTTATTTGTTTTTATAGCTTCTTTTATAGTTGCTACATAAGCATCAAGAGGTATCTTACTTAAGCTTGATTCAACTGCAGGTAAAAACCAAGAAGAGTAGGGGTCTGCAATCCATACTTCTGTATTGTTCTTTTGTAAATCTTTAGCTAATATTTTGAGACCGTCTGTTATGCCATGTTCTGATGGTAATATTACAAGTAGTTCATTGCTTTTGTTTTTATATTGGTGTACTTGTAGTTCTTCATCATCTCCAAAGTTTATTGTCAATGATTCACTTGAAAAAAGTTGAATACTTAAAATAATAGTTAATAATATATTATTTATCA
>DQSS01000320.1 GCA_015663165.1 Arcobacter sp.
GATACTCTAAGAACTATTGCTGATTATAGTATGCCAAATGTCTCGGATAAAGTATTGAGGATTATACTCTCTTATACAGATTATGTGAATCGTACAGTTTGGAGTAAATAAATGAAATATGTTTTTGTAACTGTAAATTATAATGGGTATAGTCATACGGAGACGTTTATCAAGTCTGTAAATGAAATTATTATAGAAGACAGTGATACAATTGAAATAATAGTTGTAGATAATTGTTCAGTAAAAGAAGATTTAGATAAGCATGAGGAGTTGATCAGCAAAAAGAAAAATGTAACTTTGCTAAAATCTGAAGAAAATTTAGGATATTTTGGTGGAATGAATGTAGGTCTTGATGCAATAGAGTATAAAAAAGAAAAAATAATTCTCATTTGCAATAATGATTTAACATTTTCAAATGATTTTTTAGTAAATTATAAAAAAGTAGAATATGCATCAGATATTTTTTTAATCGCTCCAAATATCATAACTAAAGAGGGTAAGCAACAAAATCCTTTGTTGATAGGTAAATTAAATAAACTCGCTATCTTAAAAGCTGATATTTATACTTCAAATTACTATATTGGGACTCTTTCAAAGTTGATTTTTTCATCATTGAATAAATTTAGAAAAGAAAAAGTAGCATTGACAAATGGCTATGGTCAAATGATTATTGGTCAAGGTATCGGGGCATGCTATATTTTAACAGAAAACTTTTTAGATACCTTTGATAGGTTAGACAACAAAGTCTTTTTATGGGGAGAAGAAACTATACTTAGAAATCAAATCGAGCAACATGGAGGAAAAACCTTGTATTGTCCTACATTAAAAATAGTCCACCATGAAAGTGCAAGTGTTTCTAAGATTCAATCAAGAAAAAAGTATGATATACTTAGAAAGTCTTATAAAGTATATCGTAAATATTTATAGGAGTTTATTTGGCTACTTTATTTTCAATAGCTAAAACCAATAGTAGAAATAATAATTTTAATTTAATCCTTTTTACTGCAGGCTTTTTAGTCATAGTTAATGGTAATAATAGCATTCTTTAAAACCCTATTTTTGGCTATACTCTCTTAGTATTTTATTGAAAAACCGTTTCTAAAATTATAATACTTGATGACAGAAGGATAAATTTTTGTTTACTTTAAGCTATGCAATGGCGATATATTTTATTTTTAATAATATCGTATTAACGTTCATTGGTAAGAATATAGAATACCTAGTTTTTTTTATGATATCTCTAATGTGGATTTTATTTTGGGGTAGTACTAATAATGCAGACTCTAGTAATTATCTACTATTGTATGAAAATGTCTCAGAAACAGGTATGGGTTGGATAAATAGTGAAGTGGGATTTGTCGGGCTGATACGAATTGCAGTCTTTTTTGGATTAGAATATAGTCAATTTTTAATGGTCATATCCTTTATCTCTCTATCGTTGATTTATATTACTGTACAACGATATACACAAAAATTAAAATATGTTTGGTCTTTGTATTTTATATATCCATTCCTATTGGATGTGGTGCAAGTTAGGCATTTTATAGCTATGTCTATCATGGTGTATTCTATAAATTTTTTACTAAAAGGGAAGAATGTTAGATATACCATTGGTATACTTATTGCTTTTAGTATTCAGTTTGCAACTGTGATGTTTTTACCTTTTATATTTATATATAAAATGAAGATAAAAAATATATGGATTATCACTATAGCTTCAATCATACTCGGTATATTTCTTGTGAAGAGTAACTATATTCTATACCTTATAGGATTTATTGTTTCAATAGATAAAATAAATATGTATTTTGAAAATAAAGCAAGTTTTGGATTTTTACTGCAATGGATTATCCAAATTATGTTTATGTTGCCTATATATATTATATATGTGAAAGTTCAATCCGAAAGGTTTGTAGAATTAGTTTATAAACTCAATATTTACTTATTGATGATGTTCCCAATTTATATGATTAATTTAAACAGTAGCCGTATTTTTAGAATGATATTAATTTTAAACTATATCGTTTATGCCATTGGATTTTTAAAATTAAATGGCAAAATAAGATATGCACTATTTATTTATGTTATGTTTTTAGTAGTGGGTGAGTTTGGTTTGGATATATTATTTTCAACTAGTGACATAGTACTTTATCCAATATTTCAAAAAAATATTATACTTAACTAATGAAGAAGAAGAATGAGCATTAAAAAAAATTACTTGTTTAATCTACTAAGGGTATTTAATCAGCTACTATTTCCTATGCTTACTATCCCTTATATTTCTAGAATATTGGGTGCCGAAGGCATAGGTACAGTGGAATACTTTATAGCTATAGCATCGTATGGTTTGATGGTTTCAAGCTTTGGATTATCTCAACATATTAGTATAGAAATTGCTCAATTAAAAAACAACTCTATGCAATTGAAAAAAAAAGCTATTTCAGCATTTAATTTCCAATTACTTGTGACTCTATTAGGGGGAATGTTGTTTATTGTTATTAGTTTATTGCTAGGAATATCTGATAAACTAATGATTTTCATATTTTTATTTAAAATTCTGTTAAATGTGTTTAGAGTTGAATGGTATTTTATTGGTAAAGAAGATTTCAAATATATTGCATTAAGAGATTTAGCAGTTAAAATATCTTTTCTTATTATAATTTTTAGTTTTATAACAGATAAATCTGATATTTACTATTATGC
>DQSS01000092.1 GCA_015663165.1 Arcobacter sp.
CAAACACCCTAAACCAAACCAAATACCTATCATACGATGAAAACCAAAACGTTATCCGTATAACGTAACTACTCAACATACAACTACGATAGTACAAACAAACAAATATCACAAACAAACAACAATGGTGATATAAAAACTCTAACATACGATAAAAGAGGAAATATCCTAGCTACCCAAGATGAGAACAAAAACCTAATAACATATAGCTACGATAAAAACAACAATAAACTATCTCAAAGTATACACACAAACAATGAGATATTAACTACTAATTTCATATATGATAAGATCAATAGATTAACATCTATAAAAGACCCTAAAGAAAACATCACATCATACACATACAATATCTATAATGAAAAGATAAAAACAATAGATAGTATAAACAATGAATAAACAACTATATATGATAAGTTAGCAAGAGTAGAGTAGGAAATAGATAAAAATATAGCATTGCTTTATTGACTGAGTATGCATTCCTACTTGGAAAGTGGAAACAAGAATTATATTTAACTTACCACAGGAAGTTGATAGTTTGGTAGAGTATCTGTAGAAAATAAAGTTTTATCTATACTTTCTGGTAATTTAAACTCTTGTAATATTTCATCTTCTTCTAAAAATCTCATATCTATAGTTTTATTTTCTTTTTGAAAAAAGTACTTTTTACCTAAAGCTTTTATAGGTGAGTTTTCATTTAGTTCAAAACCACTACATGCGTAAAATGGAATCTTTTTTATTTGGGTGAATGTTTTTAGAAATATATATGCAACTTTTATCGCCATATATGAACCTGGTCCATTTACAAAGTATACTTCATCTATACTTTTTTCTTTTAAAATATCATCTATTATTATTGGTAAAACATCACTTGTCTTACCTTGTGATGAAATCGTATCTATTAGTTTACCATCTTCATATAATCCAACTAATATTGGACTAGATATAGGTATGATTAGAAGTTGATATTTTATGACTTAACCTTTGCATATGCTACTTGTAAATTTTTTACTTCACTTGAATCTGTTGCTTCTTCTAGGTCTATTATCTCATAGTTTTCTGGGTCTTTTAATAGCTCTTTTGTAAGAAGATGATTTAGGTGGTGGCTTCCTGCGTGTGCGTTGTATTCACCTATCATTGTATATCCTAGAAGTGACATATCACCTATGGCATCAAGTATTTTGTGTCTTACAAACTCATCATCAAATCTTAAACCTTCTGGGTTTATAATCTTTTGGTCATCAAGTACTATTGCATTATCTAAGCTTCCACCTTGAGCCAAACCTATACTTCTTAAGTATTGTACTTCATGTAAAAATCCAAATGTTCTAGCTCTCGAAATATTTTCTTTATATTCTTCAATAGAATAGTCAAACTTAAATTGTTGTTGTCCTATAGCTGGGTGGTCAAAATCTATTGAGAAGTCATAAACGATATGATTTGATGGTTTTAGTTTTACAAACTTACCATCAACTCTTACTTCAACTTCTTTTTTTACTTTTATTGCTTTTTTTGTAGCATCTTGCTCTTGGATACCTACCTCATCAAGTAGCATACAAAATCCACTTGAACTACCATCTAAAATTGGTATCTCATCGTTGTCTAAAACTATTTTTAGATTGTCTATTCCGTAAGCATAAATTGCAGATAAAAGATGCTCAATAGTTGATACAACTACGCCATCTTTTCCTATTACTGTTGCCATTTTTGTATCAACAACATACTCAGTTGTAAGAGGTATATTAACACCCTCATCTATTCTATAAAAAATTATTCCCATATTTTGAGGCAATGGTTCTAAAGTCATCTTAATAGGAATTCCTTTATGAAGACCTACTCCTACGATTTCAACACTCTTTTTTATAGTTCTTTGTTTCATTTTATTTGTCTGCTTTTATTGTTTTTTTGGCATTTTTTAAAATATCTGTTATTCTTGTTCTTATCCAGTTTCTATCCATCCATTCTATTGGATTTACTTCAATTCCTTGAACTAATATACCAAAATGCAAATGATCACCCATAACAGCACCTGTAGTTCCTGTAGATGCTATCTTTTTATTTTTACTTATCTCATCACCTATATTTACATATTGGTTTGTTGTATGTGCATAAAGTGAAGATAATCCCATACCATGGTCTATAATTATTGTATTTCCATAGATTCCCAAGTATGAGTTAAATATAACTTTACCTTCATTTGATAATTTAACTGGCGCTTGCTTTACACTTGCCCAATCAATACCAAGATGCCAAGCTTCATCAATCTTTTCTCCATCAAGAAAATAAGATCTTTTTTCAGCAAACCCAGCAGCAGTTCGTGAACCTCGTAATCTTTTAAATCTATTTATTTTAAAATCTTCAATAAGAGATTTATCAAAATTATTCATAACACTTTGTTTTATTATTTCAATATTTTTTGCTCTTAAAGTATGATTTTGCTTTACAAATCTTTCTTGATGTTCTGTTGGTACATCTTCATTCATTTGCTCTAATACATTTGTAGAAACATCATCAATAAACTTTTTTGATAATTTGATATTGTCTTTTTTGATTTTTAATTTTTGAATATAAAATGGCACTTTTGCTTTTGTTTTATTTCCAGCTTTATCTATTGCTATTAAAGATACTCTATTAAATCCATCGTAAGGTATATTTACATCCCAAGCTATTAAAGAAACATAATAATTCTCTTTATAAAAAGGAATTAGTTCAAACCTTATTTTATCATTAAACATAATATAAGCATCATCTAAATTAGTATCTTTTACTTTTACTACAACAACAGCACTTCCACCGTGTTTAATATATCTTGAATTATTTACGACATTTGCTACTGGTTTTTTATTGTCTATTTTTAACTCGTATGTTTTTGATATTTGGTTTCCATTTAAAAAGTTCCATTTACTATTATCTATAGCTTCTATTTTAATTTTTACATCAATACCTTTATAAAACATATCAAGTTTTGGTGCTTTGATTTTTAAAGCCAGATTAGTTTCACTTGTACTTGATATTTGTTCATCTAGTACAAGTTTCTTTGAACCATCTATAAATGTTATTTTATAATATTTTATACCACTAGCATCATTTATATTTATATTTAACGAATCTTTCAAATTCCAAAAACCATTTGTTTTTAGAGTTATTTTAGGTGTATTTTGTTCAAATTGAGGAGATAGATATACAAATCCTCCACCGGCGATTATCCCTATAAACAATACACTCATAACAAACTTCATAAAACTATTTTTCTTTCTCAATTTCTATTCCTCTTTATATATTCTACTATATTATTTTTTGCTTCTATTACATCTGTTGAATCATAAGAACATCCCGCAGCTAAGGCATGTCCTCCACCATCGTAAGCATTTGCTACTATTGATACATCATCTTTTTTACTTCTTAGTGATATACGAGTTTTTCCGTTTGATACTCTTAAAAATATAGATATTTGCACTATCGAAATATTTAGTATCATATTAACCGCATTTTCACATTCTCTATACGATGCTCCACTTTCTTTTAGCCACTCATCAAGAACATAAATAGTAGCTACTTCACCTTCACAATGAAGCTCTAAACTATCCAGTATCCTAGGAAGTAATCTATACTTTGCTAAAGAATCTCTTCTTGTAAGTTGTGTAGCTACATAGCTTGGGTCTACTCCACACTCTACAAGTTTATTTACTATTTTAAAAGTACTAGCATCTGTTCTTGGAGTTGAAAACTGTAAGCTATCATCATATACACCAGTATATAAGCATTCAGCTGTATTTTTAGATATCTTAAGATTATTTTGAGCAAAGAATTCATAAAGTACTTCAGCCGTACTTGCTTTAGATATATCTACTATGTTTACTTCACCAAAATCGTTATTTGATTTATGGTGGTCAATATTTAAAATTTTTACATCTTTTGAAGTTGCTACTGCTGGTCTATCTATATCACCACAATCAACATAAATAGCCAAATCATAGAACTTAGGAAACTGATCAGTAATCTTATCAAACTTAGATAAGTAGTCCAAAGAAGATGGTAAAACTGACATCTTATTAAATACTTTATGTTTGATTTTATTTTCACTAAAATAGTTACTTAAAGCCAATGCACACGATATAGTATCTGCATCAGGATTCATATGAGTCATTATAAGAATGTAATGTGATTCGTTTATTAAATTTAGTGCTTTTTCGTATTTTGTAATTTCTTTCATATTAAGGCGATTATACCAAAAAAATGATTAAAGTGGTTTTTGAAAAGATGAATTAATCTGTTGTCCTAAAAAATAGTTTTATTTTTTAGGACAACAAAATAGAAGTAGCAGTAAGATATAAGAGTTTACGTCAGTAAATGACTATATTTTACTGTTGCTTATATGAAGTGAGGCTAGAAAAGAAAACTATTTTTAGTCGAACTTCATTGAGAAGTCTAACCATCTTGCTTGGTGGATTATACTACCTGAACTTATAGCATTTACCCCACTATCCAAATAACTCTGTATAGTCTCTTCAGTAATATTTCCACTAGCTTCAAGAAGTATATGAGGACAATTAGCATCTCTAAAATCAGCACATTCTCTTATTTGAGATGGAGTCATATTGTCACACATAATGATATCAGCCCCAGCATCAATTGCTTCTTTTACTTGCTCAAAAGTTTCGCACTCAATTTCAATTTTAGTTACCCAAGATATTCTTTTTCTTGCTTTTATAACGAACTCTTTTAAATTTGATATTGTTTTTAAGTGGGTATCTTTTAACATTAAACAATCATCAAGCCCTAGTCTATGATTTATAGCCCCACCAACTCTTGACGCATACTTTTCAAAGTCCCTTAAAAGTGGTCTAGTTTTTCTAGTATCTAAAAGTACAACTTCAGAATTTTCCATAAGTTTTGCATATCTTGAAGCAGATGTTGCAATTCCTGAAGCATGTTGTAAAAGGTTTAAAAATGTTCTCTCACTAGAAAGTAGAATTGAAGCTTTGCCTTCAAGCTCTGCTATTACATCACCTTTATGTACTATCTCTCCATCTTTTATTAAAAATTTACAATCAAATTTTTCAGCACGAGCTAAAACTTTTGCATATTTTACACCAGCTATTACTCCATCATCTTTTGCAACAACACGTGCAGTAAATCTACCTTTTGGAGCTATATCAAAAAATAAATCTCCTCTTCCATTATCTTCTACAATTGCATTTTTTACAAATCTTTTTATATTTATTCCCACAATTTTTCCTTATACTTCAAACATTCTTGTCAATGCGATTTTTGCATATTTTATAACTTCTTCATCTACTTGAATTTCGTTATCATAAGTTCCATTTTCTATAGATTTCAAGGCATTGTATAAATCTTCTAGTGTAGTTTCATTCATAGTTGGGCATTCTGGTTTTGTTGAAGATAATACATAAGTATTATTTGGTCTTAATCTATTTACCATATTATATTCTGTTCCAACTACAACTTTTTGCTCTGGTGAGATTTCTTGTGTTATAAACTTAATAAGCTGAGAAGTTGAACCAACAAAATCAGCTCTGTTTACGATTTCAACATCACATTCAGGATGAACTGCAACTATTATATCAGGGTATTTTTCTTTATAAAATTCAATATCTTCAACTGTAAACAACTGATGAACTGAACAAAAACCGTTATAGCAAATAATATCAGAACCCATTACATCATCAATATTGTCTATTCCTACAACAGATGATTTTAGTTTCATTTGATTTGCAAAGTTTTGACCTAAACATCTATCTGGAACAAAAAATATTTTCTTTCCACTTTCCAGTCCTTTAGATATAATTTTAAAAGCATTTGAAGATGTACAAACATATCCACCCATTTTTCCAACTTCAGCTTTAACTGCAGCACTGGAATTGATATAAGTGATAGGTAAAATATCTTCATTTTTTAAACCTGCGTCATTTAGTATTTTCAAATTTTCTTGAAAATACTCAACATCAATCATCTTAGCCATAGCACAACATGCAATTTTAGGCATAAGTACTCTTTTCTCAGGTGACATAACTTTTACACTTTCACCCATAAAACCAACACCACAAAAAATGATATTTTTAGATTCACTTGCCATTGCTCTTTTTGCAAGCTCTAAACTATCTCCAACTATATCACCCATCTCAAAAACTTCATCTTTTTGATAGAAGTGAGCAACTATTGTAACATCAAGTTTTTCTTTTAGTTTAATTATCTCTTCTTTAAAATTCATTTACAAGAATCCTCTATTTTTTTATAAATACAAATATAACTAAGTTTTGGTTATAATTCCTTAAATTTTAACTTAAATCATATAATAATCAGCATTAGATGGTTTTGGTAACTTAAAGGTATCAAATGGACTTTTTTTTAAATCCAAATATTCAATTTTATATACTAGCTTATTTAATAGGTTCTATACCGTTTGGATTAATATTAGCTAAAAAATTTGCAGGAGTTGATGTATCGGCTTCGGGAAGTAAAAGTATTGGTGCAACAAATGTACTTAGAGTTGTAAAACAAACAAACCCTGCTTTAGCAAAAAAACTAGGAATTGCAACAGTTATACTTGATGCGGTTAAAGGTCTTATTGTAATAGTTGCAGCTATGGTTGCGGGTATGAGTCATGAAGTATTATGGGCTATAGCAGTTCTATCAGTACTTGGACATTGTTATAGTGTATATTTAGTATTTGAAGGTGGTAAAGGTGTTGCTACTGGACTTGGTGTATTTTTAATTCTTATTCCTATTCCTACACTTATAGGTGCTGTTGTATGGGGATTTTGTGCAAAAGTACTTAAGATATCTTCTGTTTCTTCACTACTTGGGCTATTAGCTGTTGTTGCTGCAACTATTGTACTAGAAAATGGTGTTGGAGTTGATTCTAATGCTCCTGTTTATATTATCACTTTTATAATATTTTACAAACATATTCCAAATATTGTTAGACTATTTAAAGGCGATGAGGGTAAAGTATAATGTTAAAAGTAAATATTGAAGATTTAACATTTGATTGTATTATTGGTATTTTAGATTTTGAAAGAGAAAAAGAACAAAAGGTTATCTTAGATATATCATTTGAGTATTTTTTTAATGACAATGGTTCAAACTATATAGACTATAGTGAGATTGTATTTTTTGTAGAAGATACTATGAAAAAAGAACAATTTAAACTTATAGAAGATGCTATTTTATTTATAAGAAAAAAGCTAAAAACTAAATATGATATTGAGAATTTAAAGATTAAAATATCTAAGCCAGATATTATGCTTAATTGTGTTGTTAGTGTTGAAGAGTAGACTTTATAAATACTAATATCAAAAAGGGTAAGGTTAATAACCTTACCCTTTTTTTACGCTAAAACTAAATTTCTAATTATATTTAATATTCTCAAACCCAATTTTAAAATTCTCAATCTTTACTTTAGTATAGAAGTTATCACAAGCTAAAGAAGGAATATTTATATAGTTTAAATACCTTTTACCTTGATGAAAATGACCTTCTATAATATAACTTATTGCATCATATTGTTGATATAATTTTATTCTATTTTTAGCAAAAAGTTGAAAGTTATCTATGTCGTGACAAATCTCTTTTTTTACTAATTTATTTTCAAAATACTTTGATATAAAACTTGAAATATCTATCATATTTAAAAACTTTAGAAAATATTTATTTCTCATAATTGAAGTAAATACATTGTATGAAAATGCTGTGAATATATCTCCATGAGATAAAGCAATATACTCATCATTGTATTCTATTATAAATGGTTGATTTTCTCTTTTGATTAGTACTATGTCTGGAAATATTTCTTTTAGATTGAAATCATGATTTCCTTCTAGGTATATTACTTCTATATTTTGTGATATTTGATTTATTTTTGATATAACATTTTGATTTATTTTTTTAAAATAACTCACCTCATCACACAAAAAATCAAACATATCACCCATTAAAAAAAGTTGAGAAGTTTCTATTTTATTTGAAAGAATATCATTCATAATATTTTCAAAATCTATTCTTTGATGATTGTAGTGAGAGTCTGCTATAAAAATAGCATCCTTTTTAAGATTAAGGAGCATAAGCTATTTTACTTATTCCTGTATTTTCTTCTAGTCCACTCATCAAGTTTGCATTTACAACTGCTTGAGATGATGCACCTCTTAGAAGGTTGTCTATTGAAGCATTTATAAATAAGTCATTTCCATCTTGTGCTACAAATATGTCACAGAAGTTTGTTCCTGAAGTATTTTTAATATTTACTGGATTTGATACTATTCTTATAAATTCTTCATCTTTATAATAGTCTTTCAAAACTTGAACTGCATCGATATTTTCATTTACAGTTAAGTATACACTTACAAGCATACCTCTAGTAACTGGTATAAGTTGTGGTACAAAATTTATTTTTAAACTTTTGTTTTCTAGTAACTCAATTTTTTCAATTATTTCAGGTGTATGTCTATGTTTTAAAGGATTGTATGCAAACATATTTTCACTAACTGTTACAAAAGATGTTAAATCACTTAGTTTTTTACCAGCTCCACTTATTCCACTTTTTGCATCTATAAATATACTTTGATTTGCATTCAGGTATTTTACAAATGGCAGAAGTGCAAGTAATGAAGCTGTTGGATAACATCCTGGATTCGCTACTAATGAAGCTTTTTTAATATCTTCTTTATAAAATTCTGGAAGTCCATATACGCTTAAAGGTAAATTTTCTTTATCTTCATGCGGACAATAATGTTTTTCATAAAGGTCAAGCTCAAGTCTATAATCAGCACTTAAATCTACAACTTTTAAATCTTTTGCTATTAGTTGTTTTGCAAATCCCATAGATGTTTTATGAGGAAGTGCTAAAAATACTAAAGACGCTACTTTTGCAATATCATTTGCATCTGCTTTTTGCACTTGCATATCAATAACACCTTCAAGCATAGGATGAATATCTTTTAGGGATACTCCTCCTTCACTATTTGAAACATAAGTTATGTTAAAATTTGGATGATTTATAAGTATCTTAATAAGTTCAAGCCCAGTGTATCCACTAACTCCAACTATTGCTACATCTATTTTATTTGACAAAACTTATCTTTTCTATTTCAAACTCTCGTTTTCCACCAGGAAGACGAGCTATAACTTCATCGCCCTCTTGTCTTCCCAATAGCTGCTTAGCTAATGGTGAATGAAATGATATATGACCTATATCGGGATTGCTATCCATTGAAGATACAATTTTATATGTGATTTCTTCATCTGTATCTAAATCTATTAATTCAACAGTTGAACAAAAACTAATCTTATCGTGTGGAAGAGTTGAAGGATCTATTACAACTGCTCTTGTGATTACATCTTCTAGTTCTGCAATTCTTTTGTTGATATTTGCTTGATCTTCTTTTGCTGCATGGTATTCTGCATTTTCTTTTAAGTCCCCAAGTTCTCTTGCTTCTTCAATTGCTACTAAAATCTTTGGTCTATCTACTAACTTATATTCATTTAGTTGAGATGTTAGTCTTTCATAGCCTTCACTTGTCATTGGTTCTTTTTGCATACCGTATATCCTGATTGTTTTATTTTTATTTGATATAATATCTAAAAATCAATAAAGAGTTATTAATATGAAACACGAAAGATGCAAATCTCTATTTGGAGAAGATTTTAGCAAGTTACAAAATGCAAATATAATTATACTTGGAGTTGGCGGTGTTGGCGGTCATGCTTTGGATTGTTTGTATAGAAGTGGGGTTGAAAATATCACAATTGTGGATTTTGATAATTATGATGAATCAAATCAAAATAGACAAATAGGAAGTGAAAATATTGGTGCAGTAAAAGTTGAACACCTTCAATCACTTTATCCAAATATAAAAACTATAAATACAAGAATAGATGTCCAATGGGTAAAAGAAAATGATTTAAGCTCTTATGATTTAATCTTAGATGCAATTGATGATATTTATCCAAAAATTGAATTAATAAAGAAATATTACAAAAAGTTGATATCTACATCTGGTAGTGCAAAAAGAATAGACCCAACAAAAATAGAATATATATCTATTTGGAAGACCTACAACGACCCATTTATACGAAAAATACGTAACTATTTAAAGAAAGATAACTTTAAAGCCAAATTCAAAGTTATCTTTAGTGGAGAAAATCCACAATGTAAAGATAAAGGCTCATTTGTAGGTGTTACAGGTTCTTTTGGACTTGCTATGTGTTCTATTGCTATAAATAAGATTTTAAGCAAATAAAGGTTAAAATTTATTAAATTAATCGTCTTAAAAGGATTTACATATGAGTGGTATTAGTAACAGTGTAGAACAACTTACACAAGCCCATCTTAGAAATGTACAGCAACTTGCAGTTTTTTATACTGGTAAGGACAATGTATATGCTATAAATATTGCAAAAATTAAAGCATTTATTATTACAGAAGAAGTTGTAATCTCAGATACTCCAACAGATTCACCAGTAGTTGCAGGAATTGCAACAATAAGAGGTGTACCTATTACTCTTATCAACTTAGATAAGTGGCTTGGTCAAGAGCCCTTAGCTATAGAAGATTATAAACTAATTATCTTTTGTGAGTTCAACAACCATCAAATTGGATTCTTAGTAAAAGATGTAATCAACATAGTTGAAAAAACAACTGATGAACTAATAAATAACGAAGAACAAAATGCAAAAATTACATATACAACATATGTAGATGTAGATAATGCACCTAAGCTTTGCACTGTATTTAATGCAGAGCAATTATTAGTTGATATTGGTTGGACTGATGATGGACAAGCTCAACTTGAAAAATATGTTGATAAGTCAGTAAATGATAAAAAAGTTATTTTAGCAGCAGAAGATTCTAAAGTTGCTAGAGAAATTTTACTTGCATTCTTCAAGAAAATTGAAGCAAATTATGAAATATTTGATAATGGTACAGGTTTAGTTGATAGATTAAAAAACATTGACCCTTCTAGAGTTGGATGTGTTATTACTGATATTGAGATGCCAGGAACTGATGGTTTCCAAGTTGCTCAATTTATCAAAGGTAACTCTGAACTAGAGCATATACCTATTATTGTAAATTCATCTATGACAACAGCTGCTGTTAAACATAAAATGGAATCTATTGGAGTTGATGATTTTGTTGGGAAAACAGACATCCCTACTTTATATAAATCAGTTGTAGAATATTTAGGTACTAAATAAGTTTTATACTATTTACTATCTAAACTAAAAAAGGCTAGGAAATTATTTCCTAGCCTTTTTTATATCTTATAAAAGTTTTGCCTAAACAGGTAAAACTCTTATATTTTCATCAACTTTATGTTTAAGTGTAGACTCAATTGCATAAAGTGTTCCAGTACTTCCACTAGCACAAGTTCCACAGGCACCTAAATATCTAATATAAATATCATAATATGGTAAATTTTCTTTAATATCAATAATCTCCATATCTCCACCATCCATAACTAACATAGGTCTAATATACTCATCAATCACTGCATCAACAGCTTTAATTCTTTGAACTATTGTCATCTTATCAAATTGAGGTGCTTCACTTGAACTTGTATTTGCAGCTTCTACTAACTTTTCTTGATCCATTTCAGCTCTTACATCAGATAAAATATCTACTAAGTAAACATCCATAGCTTCATGACCACCTGGCTCTCTACAAGATTTACAGTATGTTCCAGCTTTTGTTTTTTCACCAATTTCGTCTAAAGTCATTAGATTAAATTCTCTAATAGCATCTTCTATATCTTTTCTAGTTTTTCTTGCACACTCACATACAATATCAGAATTAATAAGACTTTCTCTATCTACTCCCTTATATTGTGCAGCAGCTTCAAGAATAACATCGTAAGCCATAACTGAACAATGCATTTTTTGAGGTGGAACTGCTGGAGTACCATCATCATCTCTTAAAAATAATTCAACCTCAGTATTTGTGATCTTGATTGCTTCATCTACAGTTTTACCTACACAAAGCTCAGCCATCGCATCACTTGATGCAATTGCTGTACCACAACCAAAAGATTTAAATTTACTATCTAAAATTGTATTTGTTGACTCATCAACAATCCAAAACAATCTAACAGCATCTCCACAAGATTCTGCCCCAAAATCAGCAACTACTAACTTTGCATTTTTAGCATCTGCATCAGCTTGAGTAAGCTCACCCATTGCAACTGGATTGTTCATTCTTTCTTGAACCTTTTTACTGTATTGTTCCCATACATTACCACTAACTAAATCACTTCGTGCCATTTTATATCCTTTATTATCTTTTTATTTTTTATTTAATCCCACATTCATATGAGTAGGACATTTTAAACGTCAAGATTGTTCAACTTTCTTTATAGATGTACGTCAGTACTTCAAAAAGAAAGCTGTGCAATATTGAAGATTTAAAATTTTCTAATCGTGTAAATGAACAGAGAATGCTTCTTGCGTTGCATACGTCATTGATATTTCTCTAATTCTTGTTGTAATAGGTTCTAATTTACTTATCACGTAATCTATCTCTTCATGTGTTGTAAATCTTGAAAGTGCAAACATAACTGTTGCATTTGCTATTTCAACTTTTTCACCCAAAGCTTCAACAACTGCTGATGCTTCTAAATCTTCACTTGAACATGAAGATCCTGTTGAGATATATAAACCATTTTCATTCATGTCCCATAGCATTGCTTCACCTTCTATTCCTCTAAAGGATGCTACAACTATATTGTTTAGTCTATTTTCTTTTGGCACATAAGATTTTGTATCTTTTATTCCAAGAATTGCAGCTTCAAGAGTATCTCTTAATGCTCCAATATGATTTTTCATATATGCTATATTCATATCTGAATTTGCAATTTCAATAGCTTTTGCCATAGCAAAAATACCATTGTTATAAATACTACCTGCTCTTTTTCCACCCATTACATTTTTTGATCCATGCACAAGTGGTTCATAAGGAGCTTTTGCTTTTATAAATAATCCACCAATACCTTTTGGACCATGAAATTTATGTGCAGACCAAGTCATATAATCAACACCTAAATCTATTAAATCAACTTTTACTTTACCTATTACTTGAGCTCCATCTGTATGAAATGGTACACCTGCACCTTGACATATTTTAACCATATCTTTAATAGGCTGAATTGCACCAGTTTCATTACTTGCGTAAAGAACAGTTACTAAAGCTGTTTTATCTGTAATAGCTTCTTTTAAATCTTCAACACTCACTAATCCATTTTCATCTGTACCTAAATATGTAACTTCCATACCAAAAGTTTTACAGTATGCTAAAGGTGATTTGATACTTGCATGTTCTGCAACTGTTGCAATAATATGATTTTTACCACTACCTTTTAAAAATAAATCCAAAAATGTTTTTATAACTGCATTGTTACCTTCGGTTGTTGAAGACGTGAATATAATATCATCATCATCTGATGCATTTAAACTTTTATAAATAATATCATATGCTTCATTTAATGCTTTTCTAGTTTCTATACCTTGCTTATAAATTACATTTGCATTTCCAAAAATATCAGTTGTTTCGCAATACACTTCTTTTACTTTTGGATCAATTGCTGTAGTTGAGTTATTGTCTAAATATACTTCCATTTATTGTCCTTTTTCTTTATATTTTGAAGTGTATCTTAAATAAGATAAATTTAGTCTTATTTAAAATAATTAAGTAAATAATTTGTTTTTATTTGATAATATGTTCTTTATGAATACAAGAATTATATGCCAAAGATGTACATACTATTATGTTACCTGGCAAACCAACCAACCACATGGGTGCAAAGCTTATGGTTTTAAATCTAAACAAATACCTTCTACTGTTGTAAGACAAAGTAGTGGTACTACTTGTAGCTTTTATACTCCAAATAATCAATCATAAAAAGCCCTATCAATAAAGATAAGGCTTTTTAAATTCTAAATAATATAAATATTATTCAGCTGATTTCCACTCTTTATATAAAGCTTCATGTTC
>DQSS01000180.1 GCA_015663165.1 Arcobacter sp.
TTTCATTATTTCACTGCCTTTAATACTTCTTTTACTATTCTTTTTATATCCCAATCTTCAACATTTACTGTTATATCAGCTACTTTTTCATACTCTTTAACTCGTTTGTCATAAAGTTTTTTAGCTTCTTTTAGATTTGATAATAAGGGTCTTTTTTTAAACTTCTTTTTTGAATTTGGAGCATTTTTCAATGCTTCAATAATTCTATCAAATCCAGATTCTAAATATACAACAGTACCAATTTTATTGATATTTTCTTGTCTATAAAATCCACCACCAGTAGATATAATCGTATTTTTAAGATTGTCTTCACACCATAAAGCACACTTTTTTTCTAATGCTCTAAAGTATTCTTCTCCATTTTGTTCAAAGATTTTTTTAACTTTTGTATTTTCAATAGATTCAATTAAATCATCAGTATCAACAGCAAAATAATCGCTTCTTGCTACAACTGCTCTAGCAACTGTGCCTTTACCAACACCCATGAATCCTATAAATACAATATTTCCTTTTGACAAAATATACCTTTATTTTTAATATTAAAGCGATTATATCTAATTTTTTATAAATCATTGATACGATATACTTATTTCAAATATAACCCACAAGGAATACAAATGTATAGAGCATATTATGCAGGCTATGCTGATGCTTTAAATAAAAATTTGATAGTTATACACCCTGATGAATTTATCCATGCATTAAAAGAGATTGATGCTGTTGCTTCAGCAGTTGTAAAAAATGAATCACAGGTTACTGATATACTTAAACATTTAGTTAGAAATTAGAAATAAACATAAGTAACTTTAACAAATCATCAAATTACATACAATTAAATCAATATATAAAATAAAATGTGTCATAATGTTTTACAAAAGGATTACAAATGAAAAAATTATTATTATTAGGAAGTTTATTAGCAACTTTATTATTTACAGGTTGTGGCGAAGTACAGCCAGGACTTTCTGATGCGGTTAAAGGTAGTTTCAAAGTAAACAATGGAATGACAATGGACGAAGTAAGTAAAGTAATGGTTATAGAACCTACTGGTCAAGAAAAAATTGGAGATTATGTAATCTGGAGATATGAAGGAAATACCTATACAGGCGAAGATGAAACACTGATTGTAAAATTTAATAACATAATTATTAAATTTAAAAAAGGGATAGTAACTCATAGTGGTACATTTTCTTGTAACTTGCCTAAAGTTCAAGAGGACTAAATCATGAAAAAGTATTTAATTACTTTCTTTATCTTATCTAGCATAACTACTGCCAGTTTTGCTGAGCCTAGATATATAGAAACAAATACAGATAGATGTTATAAAAATAGAGAAATTATGTATTCTTTACAAGAAGTTTTTGATGCCTTAAAACAAACATTAATGCAATCGAACCTTAATATTGTAACAGTTACAAAAGAAGATGGTATTTTAACAGCTAAAGGCTCTACATTCAATAAAGATGAAGAAACTATTACATCTATTACTATGACTTTAGACTTTAAACAACGAGCAGAAGAATTAACTTCAGTAAAAGTAATAGCTTCATACTCAACTCAAGAAAAAAGAAATGATACAGGACATGTGGGAGTATCAGGAATCACTCTACCTATTCCTGTTCCACTTACTGGGAAATATGCATTGGCGGGGAGTGGAAATATAGATAGTAGTGAATGGTATCAAGGATTTTTTAGTAGTGTAAATAAAATACTATTTGAAAACCATATGAAATATAATTTAAAATAAATACTTCCAAAAAAAGGAGAAATAAACTTTTATTTCTCCTTTTTATCTCCTCTTTTTTATTCTAATATAAAGGATTTAACTACATGCAAATAAGAATTTATTACGAAGATACAGATGCAGGTGGTATTGTTTATCATACTAATTATATAAAATATTGTGAGAGAGCTAGGAGTGAGAAGTTTTTTAAGAATAACTTTACATTTGATGAGAGTGGATATTTTTTAGTTACTAAGCTAGATGCTAAGTTTATAAAACCTGCAAAGTTGGGTGATATAATTGAAGTAAAGACTATAGTCGTTCAGATGAAAAATGCTTCTTGTACTTTAGAGCAAAGTATTTATATAGGTGATGAGAAAATATTTGTTGCAAATATCACTGTTGCTTATATGGCAAATGGAAAGTTATCTAAAGTTCCAAAAGAGAAAATGGAAGTTTTTCAATAAGACATTTACTTGTTTTTTAACTTCTCTTTTTTATCATTTTGATATGATATCCAAAGTATCATAACTATTGAAATATCAATTAAAACATCTGCTAGATTAAATATAGCAAAATCAAATCCACAATGCCAATATACATAATCAACAACACCTTCATGTATAAATCTATCATATATATTACTAACTCCACCTGCAAGAAGTAAAGATACTGGAATATAATAATCTGCAAATACATCTTTATTTAAAAGTAAATATATTATTCCACTAAGCATTATTCCTATTTGAATAAACTTTAAATTTTCAGATAAAAATGCGAACATTGAAAAAGCAACACCTTTATTGTATGCTAAAACTAAAGAGATACATTCCCCTTTCAAATAATATCCATCAACAAATATTAACTTTATATATTGGTCAAGAGAAAATAAAACTATAAATAAAACTACAGATATTTGTAGTTTTTTTAACATAGTTTATTTTTAATAAATGTCACCAGTTCAGCCATGCACTCTTCAACTTCTTTTTGGTCATCACCTTCAAGAAGTAATCTTATCTTACTCTCAGTTCCAGAGTATCTAATAAGATCTCTTAGTCCTTTGATTCTAAATGTTTCAAGTAAATCTTCTAAACCTTTTATATCTTCTAGTGGAGTTTTTTCTTCTACCATTAAGTTTTTAAGAATTTGTGGAGCAAGCTCAAAAGGGTTTAATGCTTCACTTGCTTTTTTTCCACTTTGTAATAGCATAGCTAAAACTTGAAGTGCTGAAGCTAGTCCATCTCCTGTTTTTGCAACATCTGTGAAAATAATATGTCCACTTTGTTCTCCACCAAATTTAATATTTTGAGCTTTCATTATAGCTAAGACATGTTTATCTCCTACATCTGCTCTTAATAGTTCTATTCCATTTTCTTTTAAGTAGTGTTCTAAAGCTACATTACTCATAACTGTTGTTACACATTTATTTGAAGGTATTTTTCCATCATTGTGTAAATAAACAGCAAGTGCACCTATAAGTTTATCTCCATCAATTACTTCACCTTTTTCATCAACCACTACTAGTCTATCTGCATCTCCATCAAGTGCAATACCAATATCTGCTCTTGTTTCTTTTACAATTTTTCCTAGCTTTTTAGGATGTAATGCTCCACAACCATCATTTATATTAAATCCATCTGGTTTATCATTTACAATAATAACATCTGCACCTAATTCATCAAAAATAGTTGGAGCAACTTTATATGCTGCACCATTTGCACAGTCAAGTACAACTCTTACTCCATTTAAACTAAGATGTGAAGGGAATGAGTTCTTAATAGAAACTATATATCTACCTATAACATCATCTATTCTTTTTGCTTTTCCAATTTCTTTATCTGTAACTTGAGAAGATACTAATAACTTTTCATCCAAAAAGATATTTTCTATCTCTTTTTCAATATCTGTATTTAGTTTATCACCTCTACAGTTAAAAAACTTAACTCCATTGTCTTCATATGAATTATGTGAAGCACTAAGCATAATACCCGCATCACATCTCATAGATTCTGTAAGATATGCAATAGCAGGAGTAGGCATAGGACCTATTTGAATAACATCAAAACCAACACTAGTAAATCCACTTACAAGTGCATTTTCAATCATATATCCACTTCTTCTGGTATCTTTACCAAGCAAAATTCTTTTTGTTTTTGTTTTTGATATTCTATTAAAATATATTCCAGCAGCTTGTGCTAACTTAAGCGCAGTTATAGCATCTAAAAATGTACCTGCTTTTCCTCTTACTCCATCTGTTCCAAATAATTTCATAATATTCTCTTTTTATTGTATAATTTTATAATTAAATTTTATCAAATCATTACTTAAGAGTAAATCTAAGGTTGAATACTTAAGGTACATTTATTAACTAAAGCTTATATTAAGTCATTTTTAAGTAGTATTCCGGACAAAACTATGTGAAACTGTATTTTATATCAAAGTTTCTCTAAGACAAAAATTAAAATAAAGAGGATTAACCAAAATGGCAAATCATAAACAAGCAGCAAAAAGAGCAAGACAAACTATCGTTAGAACTGAAAGAAATAGATTTTTCAAAACTAGAATTAAAAATATCGTTAAATCAGTAAACGAAGCAGTTGAAGCTGGTAACAAAGAAGAAGCAGTTGTAGCAATGAAAGCTGCAAACAAATATTTACATCACTGTGTATCTAAAGGTATTCTTAAAAAAGAAACAGCTGGAAGAAGAGTTGGTAGATTACAAGTTAGAGTTAACGCACTTTAATAAAACCAAAGGTTTAAGCTATAAAGCTTAGACTTTACTCATTTGAGTTTTTTACAAACTCACAAACTCCCCACACAAATCTCAACCATAAGGTATCATAATGTTACAAAACAAACTACAGTCTTTTATCAATAGATTTGATGAAATCAATGATCTTTTAGTATCTACGGAAGCTTTAACCGATATCAAACTTATGACTAAACTTTCAAAAGAACAAGCAAGCATATCAAAAATAGTAAAAGCCGCACACGAGTACAATCAAATCATTGAAGATACTGAAGAAAATAAAATGCTTTTAGGGGATGATGAACTTGGTGAGTTAGCAAAAGAAGAGTTAAAAGAATTAGATAAAAGAAAACCTGAACTTGAAGAAGAGATCAAAGTACTACTTTTACCAACAGATCCAAATGATGGTAAGAATATATTTATAGAGCTTAGAGCAGGAGCAGGTGGAGATGAATCTGCACTATTTGTTGCAGATTTATTTAGAGCTTATATTAGATATGCTGAAAATGAAGGTTGGAAAACTGAAATCATGAATATGAATGAATCTGAAGCAGGTGGATATAAAGAGATGGTATTTCTTGTAAAAGGTGACTCTGTATATTCTAAGATGAAATTTGAATCAGGTGTTCATAGAGTTCAAAGAGTTCCAGCAACTGAAACACAAGGTAGAGTTCATACTTCTGCTATTACTGTTGCTATTATTCCTGAAGTTGATGATGTCGAAATCGAAATCAAATCAGAAGATTTAAAAATAGATACAATGAGATCAAGTGGGGCAGGTGGACAGTCTGTAAATACTACGGATTCTGCTATTAGAATCACTCACTTACCTACTGGACTTGTTGTAACAAATCAAGATCAAAAATCTCAACATAAAAATAGAGAAAAAGCTATGAAAGTACTTAAAGCTAGACTTTATGACTTACAAGAGCAAGAAAGAATACAAACTGAGGGAGCTGATAGAAAAGCTCAAGTTGGTTCAGGGGATAGAAGTGCAAGAATTAGAACTTATAACTATCCTCAAGGTAGAATTTCTGACCATAGAATCAACTTAACACTTTACCGTTTAGATGCAATTATGGAAGGTGGACTACTTAATGAAATCGTAGACCCACTAATAGTAGACCATCAGGCACAACTTATGGAAGCTTCTGGGGTATAACATTTCAGATTGAAGTAATAAATATTTTTATTTATTACTTTTAATTTTCTTTATAGCATTAGATAAAGTTTTCATAGATATTTTTTTATCTTTAATTTTTAAAATATCAATATCTAACTTCAAACCATTCGAATTATGTTTAATAATATAGTTATTTTCTACTATCTCTTTTAAATTTATCACCTCATAAACAGTTACTAGTTTAATGATACCTTTAACAATTAATTCGCCTTGAGATGTACAGAAAATTTTATCTTTTATCAAGCTATATGTATCATGAGAAATTAAGATACTATCAACTTTTGCATTTGATTCTAATCGACTAGCCATATTAACAGCACCTCCCATTATTGTATAATCTGGTTTAATGAAAAATCTGAGCGCCAGGTTTATCACTTTTTCTTATAATTAACAAGGTAATCATCAACCAATTTCAACTTCAAACTTTTAGTAAAA
>DQSS01000335.1 GCA_015663165.1 Arcobacter sp.
AATCCAATGTGAATTTACGCATTATTTTCCTTTTTATAGTTTGTATTTTTATCTGCCATATGTAGTAAAGCAGGTTTTCCATTTTGACTTATAAGGAGATCTCTGTAAAATTCTGAATTCATAGCATATTCTTTTATCTTTAATGCATCCTCTTCTGTTTTTGGAAACTCTTTTAAAAGATCATTCGTAAAAAGTTTATCTCCTTCCCCTCTAGTATTTCTAACATTATAAAGAGATATAATATCTTCTATATATGAAACTTTTGACTCTAATTCTTTATGTATTTTTTTTAGTTTTCTTAAAAATTCAATAGAGAATATATTATCATTATCAATAGCCAAAATAATTCTTTCATCATGTCCAAATTGCTTTTTAAACTTATTGTAATTTGTTAAAACAGGGTCATCTTGGTGCATATACCCTTCTGTAGATGTATCCATTTTCATATCCTTAAGATGTGAAATAGGAAAAGCCAAAAGTACTAAAATCACTACTATAATCTTTAAAGGGTTTTCATATATAAATGAACCAAACCTACCTATTAACTTTCTAATTTTTTATGCATATTTCTTCTCCTTTTTATTAAATAAAATCTTTTCACCAATATTTATAAGTCTTAAATTTTTATTTATTCCAAACTCTCTTATCATATCTTCTGGTTCTCCCATTGGCTCATCACTAATGTCAAATGTACCAAAGTGCATAGGAATTAACTCTTTTGCTTTAAGGTCAGAAAATGCTTGTATTGCATCTTTTGGATTCATATGACTATCTTTCATAAACCATCTTGGTGCGTAAGCTCCAATAGGAAGTATTGCTATATCTATATCAAACAGCTCTCCTATCTCTTTAAAATGAGAGTTATATCCTGTATCACCAGCAAAATATATTGTCTTGTTTTGAGTCTCTATAATATAGCTTCCCCATAAAACTTTATTGGCATCAATCAAATTTCTCTTATGCCAATGATATGATGGTAAAAAATAGATTTTAAACTTTTCATCAATATCATACTTTTGAAACCAACCAGCCTCTTGGGTTTTAATTGTCTGGTTCATAGAGTTAATAATAGATGACATTTTTAGGGGTATTAATGCTATAGAGTTATTAAAGTGCCTAACAGTATCACTATCAAGATGGTCATAATGTCCATGACTAACAAGTAAATAGTTTGGATTTATATCCCTAATTTCAAATGGCAAATCTGTATGTCGTGTTACAAATGGTGGAGAAGTTAAACATGGATCGGTTACAAGTTTCTTACCATCAATTTGAATTAAAAAAGAGGCATGTCCAAGCCAACATATATAATCATCTTTTGAATTTAAAACTTCAGGATTTTTAATAACCTTAAGCCTATAATTTTCATTTGTTTTTTTTTCTCTTTTAGGATTAGATGAAAACTTCCATTTTAAAATTTCAAAAATAGATTTATCTTCAGATTTTAGATTTATAAATTCACCATTAAGCATTTCATTACCTAAAAAATCATTTTTTACTGTTGTTAAATCATTATTTCTAAAATACACTATATCTTCTGCCTTTGCTACTGTTGAAAACATAAAAACCTCACTTAATAGTAGTATTATAAAATCTCTTCTTTTTTTATTTATCATACTCAAACACTCCATAGCCCCAATTGTTGCTATTAAACTTCTTTAGAGTTTTCCATTTTTCTCTCTCTAACTCTTTGACAATAAGCCGATTCATAATGCCATGCCCTAATAAAGTCACATTTCCATTCTTTGAACTCTCTATCAAAAGAGTAGTAGCTTTTTTAGCTCTAAGTTTTGCATCTTTTATTGATTCACTATTTTGAGAATACCCAAATAACCATGCAATCCTAAATATAATTCGCCATAGAGGAGGTGATAGTTTAAAAAAACCTCTTTTATTTGGATAAGGAAGGCTAACTTCATCAAATACTTTATCTATATGATTAGGAGTTTTACCATATAACTCCAAAGAGGCTAAAGAACGAGGCATAGAACTACATAAAAATATTTCACTCTTATCCATTACTATTCTAAAACTCTTGTCACCTGGAATCTCTTCACTTATCTCATCTATATTATATTGATTTAACCACTTTCCCATCTCATTTGGATAGATTTTTTGTTTGTTAAATAATACTTTTGCGTGTCTCACTATTACTATTTTCACTTTCCCCCCTAGATTCAAAATCTTTTAATATTTGTTTGGATACAGCTACCCCTGACCTATAGCATCCTTCAATAGATGTACTCTCGAGATAGTCTCCAGCTAAATATATATTTCTACTATCAATTAGGTTTAGTTTCACATCTTCTAGAAATTCTTGGTGATTAAGTGAATAAGCTGACTGTTTTGTTACTCTTCCCGCAACATCAATTCTTTTTGGTAGCTCTATCGAGCTATGTTTAGTAAACTCTTTTTCTGCTAACACGATAAGCTCTTCTATCGAATAATTATTATTCAATACAGATCTAGCCTCTCTGCCACTAAATGTATATCTAACATAATTTTTCTTTTCTAAGTCATAAACACCAACATTACTTATAATAGAATTCCTAGGAAAAATATAGCCATTTAGCTTATTAGTAAAAACATCTTTTTCATATTTGGCAACTAGCATAGAAACAGGGAAATATCGAACCTTCTTTAAATTATCAGATAGTTTTTTGTTATTTTTTTCTAAAAGTTTTGATGCACTAGTAGCTGTTGTAGCCAATACAACAGCATCATACTTTAACTTTTCCTTATTATCTACAATAACTCCTTTAAGTTCTTCATCTTGATACCATAAAGATGTAATATTTTTTTCTAAAAATATATTCGAATTTTTAGAAAAATTATAAAAAAGTTTATGTGAGCCACCTTTTATATGCTCATAATTATCAAGTAACATAGCTAAGTTTGTGCCAAATGTCTCTAAAAATATCTCATCTGCTTCTGCTGCATTATTTATAGTCAGTAAGGACCGTAAAATATAGTCTATATACTCTTCTGAAAAGAATGATGCTACTGTTTCATTTGGATATTTTTTAAAAAAATTACCAGACAAGAAAGCATTGTTTTTATCTTTTTTTATACTATGTACCATTACTCTTATTTTTTTATATCATTAAAAGACATTATCCTTAAAATATTTATAAATGTTTTAATCATATGGTTTTTATTTATATTAATATCTTTTTTTCTAGAAACAGTAGTGATGTTTAACCCATATTCTTTAAAATTTTCAATACCTATATCCATACAAAAATTTCTAAATTCTTTATAATTTTGACCAATATTTTCTCCACCTATAGTTATAGGTGACCCATCAAGCTCCATTGAAGCAACTCTACCACCTATAAAGCTATCTTTTTCAAAAATATCAACATTAAATCCTAGTTTTTTAAGCTCATGTGCTGTTGCTATACCTGATATGCCTGAACCAATAACAGCAATATTACCTTGTTGCACACTTTGCCTCCATTCTTGATACTAGTCTTGGACTTACATGTGTCCCCACAATATTAATCATGGATATCTTTTTATTATTTTGATAAAAACTAATATCAAAGTTCGATTTTGTTTTTTTTTGTTTAACTATAGTTCTAATTTGTACTTCATCATAAATATTAGCAAAGTTATAAAAATCACAATTAATATTATTTGCTAATAATGATCTATCGAACCCAATATTGTAATATTGATGAGTAATTGCCATACTCTGTTGCCTTGCTGCTTCTATAAAAAGAATTGCAGGAAGGTGATCTCTATTATTCTCAAAAAAAAATTTATTTTTTAAATTTACAATTAAAACTGAATTAAAAACATTACTTTCCTTTTTATCAACAAAAGTATTAGATATAGCTATATTTATTTCATTCTGTTTATGTACAAACTTACCCTCTATACATTTTAATGAATTTTTAATATTACTTACTTGACTGTTCATGACTTTTCCTTCTTTCTATATTTTTAAGTATTTTTAAGTATTTTTGCATAATCGTGTCACAGGTAACATCACAAAAGACTAAAAAAATTGTCCAGTTTCACCACGTTATACCAGTTCAACTAAACTAAAAGCAATAGCTTGATACCATATGAATCTTTCACCATAAAGGATTTATATGTCACAAGTCTACCACTCGAATGCAAAAACAAATCAGCATTCAAGAAAAATGATACAACACTCTAGTTTAAATAATA
>DQSS01000260.1 GCA_015663165.1 Arcobacter sp.
ACAGCTGTAAACTTAGCTGCTTCATTGGCTGAGAAAGGAAAAAAAGTACTCCTTTTAGATATAGATCCACAGTCTAATGCAACAACATCTTTGGGGTATTCAAGAGGTGACTATGAATTCAATATTTATCATGTATTGATTGGTACTAAAAAACTTTCTGAAGTGGTGTTATCTGCAGATATAGAGAACCTTTCTTTGGTGCCTTCAAATATTGGACTTGTAGGGATAGAAAAAGAATTTTATAATCCTAAAAAGAAGAATAGAGAACTGGTATTAAAAGAGAAAATAAAAGAAATTTCACATAAATTTGATTATATTATAATTGATTCTCCTCCTGCATTAGGCCCTATTACTATCAATGCTTTAAGTGCGTCAGACTCAATTATTATTCCTATACAATGTGAATTTTTTGCATTGGAAGGATTGGCACAACTACTTAATACAGTGAGTCTTTTAAAAAAAACCATTAACCCTAAACTCAAAATAAAAGGTTTTTTACCTACCATGTATTCTGGACAAAATAATCTTTCAAAACAAGTGCTAGCAGATTTGACACATCATTTTAAAGATAAGCTTTTTCATATGAAAAAAGGAAAAGAGTGTATTGTTGTTCCTCGTAATGTAAAAATAGCAGAAGCACCAAGTTTTGGAAAACCTATTACCTCATATGCTAATAAATCTAAGGGCTCTGCTGCATATAGAGACCTAGCAACTGTAATTGTAAGAGGTTAGAATGGCACTAGGTAGAGGATTAGGTAAAATACTGTCTGAGGTAGAAGAAGCATATGAAAAAGATTTATCAGATATAGATAGTTTTGAATTAGAAAAAGATGGTGCAAGAATAGAAGACCTTGATATAAAGACTATTACACCAAACCCTTTTCAACCACGTAAGCATTTTGATGATCAAGCACTTAAGGAATTAAGTGAGTCAATAATAAATTATGGGCTACTTCAACCTATCGTGGTAATAGAAAAAGAGAATGGATATCTTTTAATCGCAGGTGAACGTCGCCTACGTGCACATAAGTTAGCAAAAATAAGTACTATTAAAGCCATTATCGCTGATGCAGATATTGATGATATTAAACTTCGGGAACTGGCACTTCTAGAAAATATACAAAGAGAGAATTTAAATTCTATTGAGCTGGCAAACTCTTATGCTGAACTAATAGAAGTACACAGTATTACACACAATGAACTTTCCTCGATAGTTAATAAGAGCAGGTCACAAATTACAAATACTATGCGTTTATTAACATTGTCACCCTATGTACAAGACTATTTGATAAATAATAAAATATCACAAGGACATGCAAAAATTTTGGTGGGTCTTGATAAAGAAAAACAAAAAGTTGTGGTAGATAGTATCGTTGGACAAAAATTATCTGTAAGAGATGCTGAAAATATGGTAAAGAAGCATAAAGTTGAAAATAACACTACAGCACTAAATAATACGAAAGAACAATTGATTAGAAAATATGAAAAAGACTTTGAGAAACATATACCATTCAACTTTAATTTAAAATCAAAAAGTATTGAGATAAAACTCAAAAATGAAGAAGATATAATAGATTTTATAAAATATTTTAAAGAGAAACAATAGATAAAATTTTTAATAGTATCCTAGTTAAATGTTTGGATACGTACTCAATAAAATAAAAACAGTATTTTTTAATAAAAGACCCCATAATTAATCAAGATAAGATAAGCATAATGCTAAAATTATGCGAAATTACACGAGGAGTTTTAATGCTTGACATACATTTACCATTGATGTTGTTTGTTTTAGTTTTATTTCTAACCCTGATTGTTCTTTTAAATAATATGCTATATAAGCCATTAGTGAAATTTATGGATGATAGAGACACCTCTATAGCAAAAGATTTAGAAGCTTCAAAAAGTTTTAGTAGTAATACCGATGAACTCAATGCTAAAGCAGATGAAAATATTAGCATAGCTAAGAATGAAGCTGCGGGGATTAGACAGAAAGCAATTGATGATGCAAAAACATTGGCTGCAAGTAAAGTTGAAACAAAACAGGGTGAAGTTGAAAAAGAGTATGAAGGCTTTGTTCAAAAGCTTATTTCAGAAAAAGAGAATCTCAAAAATGAGTTACTCTCACAAATGCCTCTATTTAAAGAGAGCTTAAAAGCTAAATTTAGCAAGTTATAGGAGGGAAGAGTATGAATAAAAAATTAATATTATGGTCTTTCTTTGTTTTGCCAGCTGTACTTTTAGCTTCTGGTGATGCAGAGTCTACACGTTATTTTGCACAAACAGGAAGAGAAACTGACTTTTTTCCACGAGCATTTAACTTTATTATCTTTGCATCATTGTTGTATTATCTACTTGCAAACCCTGTAAAAAACTTTTTTAGAGAAAGAAAAGAAGGTATTTCTTCACAGCTTAAAGAGATTGAAGAAAAACTACAAGCAGCAAAAGATGAAAAAAAAGAAGCACAAGCACGCTTAAATGATTCGGAACAAAAAGCAACTCAGATTCTTGATGATGCGAAGAAAGAAGCAGTACTTTTAGCACAAAAAATTGTGGATTCAAATACAAATGAATTGACAAATATAGAAAAACAGTTAGAAGAAAAAATGACATTAGAAGAAAGAAAGTCAGTCAAAGAAGTGATTGATGAAATTTTAAGTGAAAATATCACCAATGATGACATTATGATTGATGAAAACAAAGTGATTGACATCATATCTAAGAAGGTGGCATAAATATGGAAGAATTAATTGCTAAAAGATATGCAAATGCACTTTCTGAGTCAACAAAAGATATTAGTGGTATTGCTGAGTTATTAAATACACTCACCGAAAGTATTGACACAAAAGAAGTTAAAAATGTATTGACTTCACCTATCATTCCAAATGAGAAAAAAACAGAAATGATTTTATCTGCACTTGGGACACATGCTGACAATACATTAATTAATTTTATTAAAGTACTCGGTGAAAATAAGAGACTTGATATTATTCCTTCTATTTCTAAGGTTTTAAATACAAAGTTACAAAAAGTTTCAAACAAATATGAAGGTATATTAAAGTCTAAAGAAACACTTGATGCAGCAGCATTGAGTAATTTGGAAGAAACACTTAAGAAATATACAGGTTCAACTATTAAACTTAAACAAGAGAAGTCTGATCATGATGGCTTACGGGTTTCAGTGGATGACTTAGGTATTGAGGTAAACTTCTCTAAACAGAGAGTTAAAGAACAGCTAATTGATTTTATTAAAAAATCATTATAGTTAACTAACAGTAAAGGAGAATCAGTGGCAGTTAAATTGCAAGCAGATGAGATAAGTTCAATCATCAAAGAAAGAATTGAGAATTTTGAAATTGATGTA
>DQSS01000331.1 GCA_015663165.1 Arcobacter sp.
ATCTTCTATAATATTATCATCAGTGCTATCATAGTCATGAGCTATATAATTTCGTACTGAACTTATACCTTTTAAATCATCGCTAAGAAAGTGTTCTAAAATCTTAAATTCATTATCATCTTTTAGTTTAGAAAATTGTTCGGCTATTCTTATAATATTCATTCTTATTGCTGGTTTGATTATTTTATTTTCTATAGCTTGAGTTATTTTCAATTCATTATTACTTAAAATAAATTCTATATCTTCTATAATAGATATAATTTTATTTAATCTATTTAAGCCGCTAGACATATATCAAATCTTGAGTAATGTTTTTATTGGTATCAGGTATGAAATCTACTTGTTTACTAAAAGTAGATTCTAATTCTTTTTTAATATCATCTATTCTTAATAATTTAGAAAAACCACCAATATATTTTTGTGAAAATTTATCATAATCCAATCTATATACTATATCTATATCGCTATATTTAGTTTGAGTATTTTTTGCATAGCTACCAAATAATCCTAAAAGAGTTAAGCCCTCTTTCTCATAAATTGGTTTTAATGTTTTTAATTGATTTAATATTTGATCTTTATTCATAATATATTATAACTGATTTGTATATATAGAACAATTAAACTTATCTTACTATTAGTAATTTAACTCTAAATAACTATTATAATATCCCCACAAAAACAAACCACTTAATTCAATATTATTATTCCAAGTGATAGAATAAAAATATAAATTAAGTGAAAATATGGAAACATAAAAATGAATTAGCTAAGAAAGTTGATAGTTTAACAATTGAAAAAGAGTTTCTTGAGGGAAAGCTCGTAAGCTTATTATCAATATCATTAAATAAACAATGTAAATTACTAGGTATAAGTAAGTCATCTTTATACTATGAACCTGTTAAAAAGTTTAGTAGTGAAGGTGAATTAGAGCTACTGATAATATTTGTATCGAAAGATTATGGAGAAGTATCAAGTACGAGGAGATATATTTAAATGATTATAAAAGTATAAGTGAATTGGGACATTCGATAAATCAATATATGGAAAAATATAATAGTAGAAGGTTACATTCAGCACTTGGAAATAAGACTCCAAATGAAGTTTATTTTAAAGCTATTAATAATTTAAATCATAAATTGTTACAAAAGGTATCGTAGATTGCTGGAATAAGAAAATTGATTTAAGTGGTCTTGACAAAGGGGGGGGACATTATACACTTTTGAGGTACACTTATTCATATTAACTTGAATATAATTATATCTTTTTATATATATTAAGATGCTTTAATAAAGTGCCTATAGAGGCTATTATATAGGGATATAGCTATTTATACTATCTTCTCTTGACCCATTCTATAAATAGCAAAGTCATATTTCATAGGGTCATTTTCATCAAATTCTTTTAATTTTTCAGTTATTAAAAGTGCTGATTTTAAATCATAAGTTTTCCGTTCCAGTAGTCCTAACTTTTGACCTACTTTAAAAGTATGAGTATCAAGGGGAAGTATCAAATCTTTTTTATCTACCTTTGTCCATAATCCCATATCAATATTGTCTTTTCTAACCATCCATCGTAAAAACATATTGTATCTTTTGTATGGAGAATTCCCTACTTCTTTTATATTTCCATCTTTTGTAAGTTTTGCAGCTTTTCCTATTAAGAAATTGTACCCTTGTGAAGAAAATGGATATGCTTTTTGTAGGGCATCTATTATTGCCATAATTCCTTCTAGTACATTTGAGTTTAACTTGTATGATTGATAAAATATATCTTCTAAAGATGACTTTTCTTTTAATCTTTTAATAGCAATAAAAAATACAATAACATCTTCACTTTTTTGAAATCTATAGTATTTATCTTTTAAAGATTCTTTTATTTCATCTTCACTTTTACCAAGTACTGAGAAGTCAAATTCATTTAAAAACTTGACAATCAATCTAGCATTTCCATAAGCAAAAAGAGCACATATCAATGATATATATTCATCATTGTATCTTTTTGCTACCATTATAGGGTCTGGTTTATCGCTGTTTAATTCTTCAATTATATTTCTATTTTCTACTTCTATATCTAGTCTTTGTTTAAGTATCATATATACTCCTAACTTTTTGCATTTAAGTATTTTAAAACAGCTAAAACAATATCATCATCATCTTTACTAGAAGATTTAACCATATCTTTTTTATCGTCATTATAGTTAAATGATATATTTACTTCATAGTTAGAGATAGATTTTATATTTTTAGAAATTGCAAGTATTTTTATAAGAATTAATTCTATGAATTGCTTAGTAGGTGTATCAAGCTTACCAAATCTATCTTCCATCTCATCTTGTATTTCAAATAAAGAAGCTTTATTATCACAACGACTAAGCCTTCTATATAGTTCAAGTCGTATCTTATCTTCACTTACATAATCACTTGATATAAAAGCGTTGATTGTAAGCTTTATATCTACACCTTGCGATTCTTCTTTTATATCTCCACTAAGAGTTGCAATGGCATCTTCAAGCATCTTCAAGTACAAAGCATATCCTATATGTTTGATATGACCACTTTGTGCTTCACCTATGATATTTCCCCCACCTCTGATTTCTAAATCTTGATGAGCAAGAGCTGTACCACTTCCTAAATAAGAGTTAGTTTCAAGAGCAAGAAGTCTTTTAACTGCATCATCTGTTAGTTTCTTTTTATCTTCAACTATAAAGTAACAAAAGCCTTCTTTATTACTTCGTCCAACCCTACCTCTTAACTGGTGTAAATCAGCAATCCCAAACCTTGAAGCTCCATCAATAATCATAGAGTTTGCGTTTGGCAAATGAAGACCTGATTCAATTATTGATGTTGCAAGCAATATATCAAACTCACCATTGCTAAATTCTTCAATTATTTTTTCTGATTCTTTTAGATTTATTTTACTATGTATTATTTTAATAGTAGCATTTGGAAGTATTTCTTTTAGTTCAGATTTTTTACTCTCAATTGTTGCAATATTGTTATATACATAAAATATCTGTCCACCTCTTCTTTTTTCTCTTAAAATAATCTCTTTGATTAGTTTATCATCATATTCTTTTACATAAGACCTTACACCAAGCCTTTCACTTGGTGGTGTAAGAAGTGAACTCATACCTTTAATTTTTGATAATGCTAGATTAAGAGTTCTTGGAATTGGAGTAGCACTCATCGAGTAAATATGTACATCAGACCTTAAATCTTTAAGTTTTTCTTTTTGTTTTACTCCAAATTTATGCTCTTCATCTATTACAACTAAACCTAAGTTTTTACATTTAATATTTAGTAAAGAATGTGTTCCCACAATAAAATCAATAGTTCCATCTTCAAAAGCTTTTTTTATAGATGTTTTATCTTTAGCACTTGTTCTTCCATCAAGTTTTGCAACTTTGACATCAAACTTTTCAAGTCGTTTCTTAAGCCCTAAATAATGCTGAGAAGCTAAAAGTGTAGTAGGACATACAAATATAGATTGATGACCACTCAGAATAGTTGCAAGGATACCACTTAAAGCAACTTCTGTTTTACCAAATCCAACATCTCCACTTAAAAGTCTATCCATAACCATACCAGAAGATATGTCAGTCAAAAACTCTTGTATGGACCTAGTTTGATCTTTAGTATAAACAAACCCTGCTTGTGATTGAAGTATAGATATTTCTTCTTTTTCTACATCTATTTTAATACCTTCTGTTAATTCCCTTTGTGCAGCAAGTTTTATAATATCACTAGCTATTGCAAATAATCTTTCTTTTACTTTAGACTTAAGCTTTGCAAAACTACCTTTTCCAAGCTTATCTAAAACAGCAACTCCACCACTTGAAGCTACATATCTGTCTATTAAATCTATATTTTCTACAGGTATTAAAAGTCTATCATCACCTAAATACTCAACAATAACAAAGTCTTTTTTACTTCCCATAATTGTTACAGGCTCTATATTCTTAAACTTACCAATACCATGTATCTCGTGCACAACATAATCACCACTTTGTAGTTCATCTATTATAATTTTTGGCTTTTTATTTTTTCTTTTTTTGACTTCTTTATTTAGTGATATAATTACTTCTTCATTGGACAACAGATTTATCATCTCTGTAGAGTATTTAACCTTATACTTTGATAGCTTTGTAGTGCTTAAAAGTGGCAAGTCGTTTGCTCGTACTTTTGCTTCAGTATTAGATATAACTGTAATCTTTTTATCTTTATGAAATTCTAAAAACCCATTTATATTTGCAGGATTTATTTCAGTATATTTTTTTGAACTAAGAACAGGAGTTGTAGAAAGTAAAACATCTTTTTGTATTCTTTTTTCTTCAAATATATATACTTCTTCTATCTCATCAAGAGCTTCTTTAGTAATAGATGATTTTAAATTTAAAAGATAATATTCACTTAATTCATCTAAATACCAAAAACCTAAAGAGTGTATATCTTTTACAAAAGCATCACTAGTACTTAAATCTATTTTTTCATTTATTTGTTCTAAAACAGCATCATCTAAAGATAAAAAAGCAGGTGAGATACAAACTTCTTCTAGCTCTTCTTTTTGTGATTTTTGAGTTTCCACATCAAATAATCGTATAGATTCAACTTCATCATCAAACAATGATATTCTATAAGCAAATTCATCTTCTAAGAAATATATATCTATAATATCCCCACGAATAGAAACTTCACCTTCAGAAGTTACAATATCAACAAAAACATATCCCCAATTGTAAAGCTTATCTTTTAACTCACTTATATTTACAGTTTCTCCAAACTCTATATTAAATTCTTCAAAACATTCTTTTTTAGGTAAAGCATAACTTATAGTTCTTACAGGTGCTATTAAAATCTTATTTTGTTTTTTATATTTATGATATTGTTCAAGTATTTTAGTAATAATTTTCAGCTCACCACTAAATGAATTTAAATCATCCCCGTAATTAGCTCTAAAATCACTCAAGACAAATGGTTCATATCCTAAATATGAAGCACATGAAGATGCAATTTGTGCTTCTTTTTCATCACTTACAACTAATAGTTCAAATTTTTCTTTTTCTAAATGTTCAAAAATATTATTCATATATTTTTAATTTCCTTTATTTAAAATACATAAAGTATTTTTATTGTTAAATTTATTATTTTAACGATTGAATTATATTTAAAAAATGTTTAATTTGGGATTTAAAAAATAAGTTTTTTTTTAGTAAAAATAGTATTATCCATAGTCATTTTCCATATTAAGTACACTGTCAAATTAATAAAAATCCATAAAAACAAAACTAACAATAAAAAACATAAAAAAGTCTTTAAAAACATTAGAATAAGTAAAAAGATAAGAAAAATAAGCGAAAAGTCTTCAAGAGAAGCTAAAAAAAGTCCATAAAAAAAGAGATCTTAAAAGTTGGCGGCGACCTACGTTTCCACCAGGGGACCCGGC
>DQSS01000231.1 GCA_015663165.1 Arcobacter sp.
AATCGTGGTTTATAGTACATTATGGTTTAACATATTTATCTTTGACTTTTGTTTCAAACTCATATAAATAGTCAAAGTTTGTGTTAAACTTTTTTATTTTTTCTTGTGGTTCTTTTGTCTTTGTTGATTTGCTATTGTTGAACAATAAGCCAACTCCTAAAAGTAAAGCTGCACTTGCTGGATTGTTTGATGTGAAGATATAGCTTGAAGAGTCAAAGTTGTTTGAAATGCTTGGTTTTTCTTTGTCTCCGATTTTAAAAACATTGTCGTTTGAGAAAAGTGTTGATATTAATAGTGTGAGTATGATTAAGTTTTTTATCATATTATACTTCTGTTAGCATATCTGTTATTACGGTTTCTCTTTGTGTGATTTCTAGCTTTGTGCAGGCACTTTGGAATGCTTCGTTTTCTCCTATGATGTAACACATATTTTTAGCTCTTGTAATGGCTGTGTATAGTAGCTTTGTGTTGTGCATAATGAAATGTGAGAAGCTCATTGGTATTAGGGCTGTGTCATATTCCATACCTTGTGTTTTGTGTATGGTAAGGCAGTATGCTAGTGAGATAAGATTGTCAAGCGTGTTGAAATCATAAAATACTACTGTATCGTCATTTGGATATAGTACTATACATTTTTGCTCTTCAAAATCTAGCTTTATTATCATACCTAGCATACCGTTGAAGATTCTTTTATCTACATAGTTGTCTCCACCATTTTTGTACTCAGTCATACTTAGTGATTGCATGTTTTCATTTTTGATATGTATTACTTTATCTGCTATTTTATATTGATATAGTCTTCCTTGGAATGCTTTATTTTTATTGTTGTTTAGCAGCTTTTGTAGATTTATATTTAAGTTTTCTACTCCTAATATACCACTTTTCATAGGGGTGATTACTTGGAATGCTGTTAGTGCTTTTGTTATATTTTTTTCTTCTCTTAGTTTATGTATTACTTTTATGTATTCTGATGAAGTATTTAGTATCTGATTTAATATTTTGTATGAGTTTTCTGCTCTTAGGTCATTAAATTCGTATGTTGATAGAGTGTTTTTTAGTATGAAGTGATTTTTTATAGATACATCTATAAATTTAAAATCTTCGTATTTCTCTTCATATTTTGGTACTTCACCTTTTCTTATATCATTTGCTATAGTTGCTATTGCTTGTAGTTCGTTTTGTCTGTATATTTTTGTAAGTTTAGAAGCAGGGCATAAGTTAAATTTTATAGCATCTGCAAGTATATCTCCTGCACCTATTGCAGGAAGCTGTCCATCGTCACCTACTATTACAAATACAGTATCATATGATATCTTTGAAATAATTTGATAAAAAGTCACACTATTTACCATACTTGCTTCATCTAGAAGTATTACTTTATAGGGGAACTCATCTTTTTCTTTGTTTGCCATCAGTACTGATTGTATTGTAGCTGCGTTGTATCCTGTGGTTTCACTTATTCTTTGTGCAGCAATTCCACTTAGTGCTATACATTGAATATCTCCAAAAGGTACTATTTCTTCAAGCAGTTCTAATATAGCTCTACTTGATGTACTTTTACCAGTACCTGCATATCCCACAAGGAGTATTGTATTTTCTCCATCGTTTATAAGGCTTACTGCTTTTTTTTGTTCATCACTTAGTATAAAGCCTAAAGTTTTTTCTTTTTTAGTTATATAGGTATCAAAGTCTTTTACTATAGTTTGTGGTATTTGTAGCTTTTGTCTGCTTTCAAAAAATTCTAGTATCTTTTTTTCTGCATAGTAAAGCATACTTGGAGAAAATCTATCTTTTGATGTTTCGTGTAAAGTATCTGAAGCCAACATCTCTATAATTGAGTCTTCATATAGTGAGTTTTTATCATTAAAATTAAGTGATATATCTAAAAGTGAAAATAGCTTTTCTTTTGATATAGATGAGTTACCATTACTATCGCAGTATTCTTTTAGAGTATAGTTTAAGCATGCCATGATTCTAAAAGAACTTTGTTCACTTATTCCTAAAGCCCTTGCAATCTCATCTGCTCTTTTGAAACCTATGCCTTTTATATTTATAAGCATATATGGGTTTGTTTTGATTTTTTCTATTAGGTTGTCTATCTCTCCAAATTCTTGAAAGATTTTATTTATCATATTTTTTGTCACACCATATTGTCCTAGAAAGTTTGCCATCTCTCTTAGATGTTTGAATTTGTTCCATGATGTTACTATCTGAATTAGTTTTTTTTCTTTTATACCTTTGAACTCTAGTAGTTTTGAAGGTTCGTTGTCTAGTATCTCACATAGTTCTTCTTCTGTGTATTTTGTAGTTAATTCAAAAGCTACTTTTTTTGTGATACCTTTTACTATTTTTGTTAAAAAGAAAAATATCTCTCTTTCTTTTAATTCTAAAGATATGAAAGCAAACTGTACACCATATTTTTTGTGTGTTTCCCAATTTCCTTTCAGAAGTATCTCTTCACCTTCTAGTTTTTTTATATCTGTATCAAAGTATTGTCCACATACTTTTTGATTGCTTTCAAGTACTGCTATGCAGTATTTTGACTCTTCATTTTGATATAAAACTTTTTTAAGAACACCTGTAAGATTTACAGTATTGTTAGTATCCATCACTATAGTTTTTCTTTCTGTGTTTATCTTTTTTATATGATGATTTATTTTTTTCTTTGTGTAGTAAATTGGCTTCTTTTAGAAGTAGTTGTTGTTCATCTTCAAATGTTTTTGAGTGATTTGCTGTGCATTGTAGAGTAATATTTACATACTCTTGCAGTTTTTTATGATATTCACTATCAAGTCTGATTGCTTCTACTTTTTTAATCTCAAGATAGTATTTTTCTATATTTACTACAAATATTTCAAAATCAAATCGTGGATGTTTTAGTAGTGATATAGCTCTTGAAGTAAATTTTTCAAGTATTCTTATATATTTTAATCGTAAAGTTTTTTCATTTGGTGCTTGATATTCTCTCATAAGTGCAATCATAACATAATAGTGTATAATATCTTATATATAAAGAATAGGAATATGAATGAAAATAGAAGATTTTAAAGATTACATAGGGTTTGGAATAGCTGGTAACTTTGCTCACCATTTAGACCAAGCAGGAGAAGCCAAAGATTTTATTGGTGTTGAAGTTGAAGAAGAAAATGCACCAAAGGGACTTTTTCCTTTTTATCAGCCCGTATTAAATGGAACATTTTTAAATACTTTTCCTTTATCAAATGACAAAATAAACCTACCAGATATCAAAGGTTCCAAAGTACAAGTAGAACCAGAAGTTGCACTTATATGTGAACTAGAATATGATGAAGATAACAAAGTAAGTAATATAGAAGTAAAATCATTTTGTGCGTACAATGACTGTAGTGTAAGAGAACCAAACGCTCCCAAAATATCTCAAAAAAAGAACTGGGGAGAAAACACAAAAGGAACATCACTTCAAACTATTGCAATAGATAAGTTTGAAGAGGGTGGAACAATGGATGACTTCTATATAGCATCTTTTTTAAAGTGTGATGGAGAGGTAAAAGCATATGGAAAAGATAGTGCTGTTATCACATATAACTACTTTTATGATAAATTAGTTCAATGGATGATCGGAAAGCTTAATACACAAGAAGACTTTGGACCATTAGAGAACTTAAGTGAAGTATTAAAAGAAGCTAACTATCCTAAAAATATGATAGTAAGTATTGGTGCTACTGCATATACTGATTTTGGAGAACATAGATTTTTACAAGAAGAAGATGAAGTATTTGTATGTATATACGATAAGACAAAATATTCACTTGAAGAGTTAGAAGAACATATCAAAAATGGTAATACAAACTTAGAAGGTGCATCTATACTACATCAAGATATTTTAAATCCACAAGGTTTATTTTTAAAAGGTGAAGACGCTAAGAGAATATATAAGAAGTACTTAGCATATGAAGAAGAAAATTTATTTATGTGTAATAGAAGCTATGAAGATAAACTAGAGCTAATATTTGGAAACAAAGAATACAAAACACAAATACAAGAGTATATAAAACAACTAAGAAAAGGTAAGAATAAAATCATATGTGACTTTGAAATAGAAGGTATCAATATGAAAGAAGACGATATAGAAGAAGTAGTAAGTGCTATAGAATCTAACTATGACCAAGAAGAGTTTTGTAAGCATATTATTATTAAATGTTTAAAGAACTATCAAAAAGATGTACAAGAATATAAAGACTTTGACTTTGAATACGACAGTGACAATGACTAATAATATTACAAGAGAAAGATTGTTTCTTCAAACACATGAAAGTGTAGATTTTAAGTTTGTTCAAAATAAGTTTGACTTTATAGTTGATGAGGTACCTTTAGAAGAATTTTCTGGGCGTGGAAACTACCTAATACTTAGAATAAAAAAAGAGTTTTTATCTACATGGGAGCTTATAAGTATCATATGTGACAAGCTAGGAATAGATGAACATAAAGTTGGCTACGCAGGACTTAAAGATAAGAAAGCTACAACTACACAGTATATAAGTATACCGCTTATGAAAGAGCAGTACCTAAAGCCTTTAAATTCTAAGAATATAAAGATACTAAGTACCCATAGACATCACAAGAAGCTAAGTATTGGTGACCTAAAAGGTAATAAATTTAAGATTACACTAAAAGAAGTAAGCGAAGAGTCTTTACCTATAATATACCAAACACTTTCTCAAATACAAAAAAATGGTATGCCAAACTATTTTGGATATCAAAGATTTGGGAAAGATTATGATTTCCAAAAAGCTAAAGATGTTGTATATGGTGAAACAAGTGTAGCAAATAAGAAGTTAGAGCATTTACTAATATCTGCTTATCAAAGTTACTTCTTTAATTCTTGGTTATCAAAAAGAATTGAACTTTCAAAAGAAAAAGGTCTTAAAAAGTTGGAATTTTTAGAAGGTGATATTTTTTCTGATAAAGAAAAGACTGTACTTACAGGGCTATTGCCAGGTAGAAAAGCACCAAGAGCAAAACTAAAAGCACTTGAATTAGAAGAGCAGTATGATGATATGTATGTATATGCTAAAGGATTTAGAAGAGATGCTTGGATTTGGCCTAAAAAAATCAAAAATAAGTATATAAAAGAGTATGAAAATTTAATACTAGAATTTGAATTACCAAAAAGTTCATATGCTACAGTGTTGATTGAAAACATAGCAAATACAAATTTTAAATAATATTTAAAAAAGCTGAGTCGTTTAAGTAAATAAAAGTATAATATATTAAAGTAAAGGACATAAATGAATTTTGAAAATGTTGAACAACAATTATTGACTTTTTTAAGTGATGAGGTCAAAAAAACTGGCTTAAAAAAAGTAGTAGTTGGAATAAGTGGTGGTTTAGATAGTGCTGTTGTAGCAATACTTTGTAAAAAAGTTTTTGGTGCAAATATGCATGGAGTTCTAATGCCTTCACATTTTTCAAGTGATTCAAGTGCCAAAGATGCTATAGAGCTTTGTAAAAAGTTTGATATCTCGTATGAAACAGTAGAAATAGCATCTATGGTTAAAGGCTATTTTGACAACTATGATACAAAAGCAGACTCTTTAAGAATAGGAAATTTAAGCGCAAGAATGAGAATGTCGGTACTTTATGATATCTCTGCAAGAGATTCATCTTTAGTCGTAGGTACATCAAACAAAAGTGAAATACTTCTAGGATATGGAACAATATTTGGAGATATCGCTTGTGCTATAAATCCTTTAGGTGAGATGTATAAAACTGATGAGTTTGAGTTTGGTAGATATCTCGGCGTAACATCTGCAATTCTAGATAAAAAACCAAGTGCAGATTTATGGGATGGACAAAGTGATGAAGACGAGCTTGGATATACATATGCCACTATGGATAAAGTTCTAAAAAAACTAGTTGATGAAAATATTTCAAAAGACCAGCTTGTAAAAGATGGAATTAACATTGAATTAATAGAAATGTTAGAAAATAGAATCAAGTCAAATGCTTTTAAGGGTAAACTACCTGTAATAGCAAAAATAAAATTTTAAAAAGAAGATAAATAATGAAAAAAGAAATACCATTTTATAAGCCATCAATAGATGAGCAAGAATTAGATCAGTTAAAAGAAGTACTTACTTTAGAATCAAAATCAAAAGTAGAAGAGCTAGAAAGTGAAATCAAAGAATTTATTGGAGCATCTCATGTAATATCTACATATAATGCAACAGCAGCTTTACACCTTTCTCTTAGTGCTATGAACTTAAAAAGAGCAGATAAAGTACTTATGAGTGTAAATTCATTTCCATCTTTACCTGAGTCTGTAAGACACTTTGATGCAGAGCCTATTTTTATAGATACTGAAGCTAATGGGCTAAATATCGATATTGATAAGCTTGAAGAATATTTAGAGTCAAACAATTCTAAAAAATTAAGAGCTATTATTGTTACTTTTGTAGGCGGAGAGATACCTGATCTTGATAGATTATATGAAATAAAAAGGAAATATAACATAGTTATAATAGAAGATGCTTCAAATACACTTGGTGCAATATACAAAGATGACCTTATAGGAAATCTAAAAGCTGATATGACAGTATTTTCAATGAACCCCTCAAATGGTAAATCTGCTATTAGTAATGGTGGATTTATAGTAACAAATGATGATACTTTGGCTGTTCAAGCAAAATTGTTAAGAACGCATGCTATTAATAGTAACTTTGATTCTTATGGAAACTTGGATTATATTTATGATGTTGTTGATATAGGTTATAAGTATGATATGACTGATTTGGAAGCATCATTTAACCTTGCACAATTTTATAAGGCAAATACATTTATAGAAAGAAGACAAGAGATTGCTGAACTTTATATAAAAGAACTTGAAGGTGTGGCTCATGTAAGTATTCCTTCTTTTAATGAAGAACACTTATATACACAGTTTATTGTAAAAATAAATAAAAACAGAGATGGATTTGCAAGAGCATTAAAGCAAGAAGGTATTTCAACTGGTCTTACTTATATACCACTTCATTTACTTACATACTACAAGAAAAAGTATAAATTAAAAATAACAGTGTATGGAAATGCACTAAATACATATGGTCAAATTTTATCTTTACCTATGTATCCATCACTGACTGATGAAGAAGTTCTTTATGTTTGTAGTTGTATTAAGAAAATATCTAAAGAGTGGATATAGTTATAAATAGATTTCTAAATAAATGGATTGAACAGTATTTGTTCTTTCCAAATATTCTTCAAAGACTTATATCTGTTAGTCTTTTTCCTTTTACTATAGTATATTGTGTAGTTGTTGCTTATAAAAAATCTAAAGCTAGAGCTATGAACTTTGGGATAGATGTTATTAGTATAGGTAATTTAGTTGTTGGTGGGAGTGGTAAAACTCCTATAACCATTGCACTAGCAAAAGATATGAAAAATGTAGCAGTAGTACTTCGTGGTTATGGAAGAGACACAAAAGGAATGTTTGTAGTTGCATCTAAAGGTAAAATCTTAGAAGATGTAGATACAAGTGGAGATGAAGCACAGCTTTTAGCACTAAAACTTCCACGAGCCATTATCATTGTAAGTGAAAATAGAGCTGAAGGTATATTAAAAGCAAAAGAATTAGGCGCTAAAACTGTATTTTTAGATGATGGATATTCTCAACATCATATTAAAAAGTTTGACATACTTATAAGACCAAAAGAAGAACCTACAAATTTATTTTGTTTACCAAGTGGTGGATATAGAGAAACTAAAATGATGTATTCTTTTGTACCTGTTGTTTTAAGAGATGGTACAGATTTTACTAGAAATGTTATATTTACTAAAAATGAAGAAGTGATTGACAAATTGCCTTCTAGTATTGTTTTAGTTACTGGTATATCAAAACCAAATAGACTACTAGAATACTTACCTAGTGATATAAAAACAGAATTCTTCCTTGACCATCATAATTTTACAAAAGAAGATATGAACACACTAAAAGAAAAGTATCCAAATGATATATTTGTAGTTACTGCTAAAGATTATGTGAAAATTTGCAAGTTCAATCTTGACAATATTATTCTAATGGATTTAGAAGTTACTGTAAACAAAGAAATAGAGTATAAATTCTAATTATACTTTATAAATTTTACTTATATTTATAGTTTTTGTGATACTATTTATCTATACAAAAATAGGAAATAAATATGTACAAAAAAATCTTACTTTCATCTGCAGTATGTCTTACATTACTAAGTGCAAATGAACAAAAACCACTGACAGTTGATACAATTCTAACACAAGCTCAAAAGAGTGTAAATAGTATAGATACTGAACAAATACAAGCTATCTTAAAAGAAACACCAAATATACATATAATAGATGTAAGAACTAGAGGTGATATATTAAAACAGGGCGGATATATAAAGTCTAATCGAGTTACAAATATATCAAGAGATAAATTAGAGTTTATGATATCAAATACAGTTAAACATGATGAAAAATTTATCGTTGCATGTAATGATGGAAAGATAAGTTTACTTGCTGCAAGACAACTGCAAAAAATGGGATACAACAATGTTATTCACTACAAAGATAGTTATAGAGGTTGGAAAAAAGCTGGTCTTAAAACTGGATCATTAGATAGATATCCTGAATCAATGTTATACAATAAAATTGAAAAAGTGGCAGATGGTGTATATACCTCTATTGGACAAACTGCTCCAGGAAGTTATGAAAACTCAAATCATAACAATAACTTAGGTTTCATTGTAGGAGATGATTCAGTTCTCGTATGGAATGCAGGAGGAAATTATTTACTGGCACAAGCTTTTCATGAAGAGATAAAGAAAATCACAAACAAGCCTGTAAAGTATGTAGTATTAGAAAACTCACAAAGTCATGCTATGCTTGGATCAAATTATTGGAAAGAGCAGGGTGCAACAATAGTGGCACAAGAAATTGCAAAACAAGAGATAATTGATATGGGCAAAAATATTCTTAATAGAAAAGCAAAAATTTTAAAAGATAAAATGCTAAAAACAAAAATTGTTTTACCAGATGTTACTTTTAAAGATAAAAAAGTATTTGACCTTGGAAATAGAACAGTAGAAGCTATATACTTTGGATATGCCCATGAGCATAGTGATATATCTGTTTGGCTACCAAAAGAAAAAATACTTTTTGCAGGTGATTTAGCCTTCAATCAAAGAATACTACCAATATTTAAAATAACAGAAACTTTAGCATGGTTAGAGTCATGGGAAAAACTTGCAGCATTAAATGCCGCAATAGTTATACCAGGACATGGTGATGTAACAGATATGCCTACAGTTACAAAATACACAAAAGATTATATAGTATATATGAGAACAAAAATAGAAGAAATATTAGATGAAGATGGTGGATTAAATGAAGCTTATGAGATGGACTTATCTATGTATGAACATATGGATACATTTAAAGAATTAGCAAAACAAAATATTGCAAGATTATTTGGACAAATGGAATTTGAATAAGAATATTTGTTTACTTTATTAAATATATATTATTTTCTATTTTACAATAGGAAGTAATATTTTAAATTCTGCACTTATATACTCTTTATTTTCAAAAATATATTTCTTGTTATTAGCAATGATTTTTCCATTCATCCCTTCTGTTATTAATCTATATGACATATTAAGTCCAAGTCCTGTACCTTGACATTTAGGTTTAATGAAAAATTCAGGGGTCTGAATAATCACTTTTTCTTATAATTAATAAGATAGTCATCTACCAATTTTAACTTCAAACTTTTAGT